>CAIWEX010000158.1 GCA_903911795.1 uncultured Schlesneria sp. | reverse complement strand
TTTCACCGCATTTCCGAACTCTCACGAGTTCGGCTACCGGTGTTTCCTCTGCTCAAAATGTCGTTACCCGCGTTGAGTGCCACCCAACGCGGGTAACGACATTTTGGCAGCGTCTGATTTGCAGTTACCGGCGTTGGCTGCGACAGTGTGCAAAACCACCTCCAGCAGCACTTGTGGACGGGAATTTGTGAAATCAACGTTGCTCGTGTGGCTGGGAAGTACACATCTAGCTGGACCATGGCTTGCATAACGACGCTGGAGGCGTCGCAGATCGTAGCCGGGGGTCAAAGCGAAGCGGCGACCCCCGGATCGAAGAACGCGATAGCACAAAGCATCCTGAAGGGATGCCAGATCGCGTCATACCGGATTGTTGTTTGCCTTCGCGGGGATGGTCGGCGCTCCGATTGGCACCTGGATCGCTGGATTTCTGCCTGAGACCGTGCTGTTGTTGTCATTCGCAGGCCTGATGGTGATTGTTGCCGTGCGACTTTGGCAACAGGCGTCGCACCCGATCCTCCCAGGACCGGCTTGCCCGACTCCCGAACATTCCGATGGTCCCACCTGCCAGCGTGACGCTGCCGGAGTTCTGATCTTGAATTCGCGATGCGCCGTTTTGCTGCTCATCGTGGGTGTTTTAACAGGGGTGTTGTCTGGAGTCTTCGGAGTTGGTGGTGGCTTCGTCATTGTCCCCGCCCTGGTACTCTTCAGCGGCATGTCGATTCACCGCGCCGTCGGCACGTCCCTGATGGTGATTGCGATGGTGAGCGTGTCTGGCGTTGCATCGCAACTGTGGGCCGGACATGCCATTTCTCCGTTTTTCACAGGCCTGTTTGTCATCGGCGGAATTGGTGGCTTGTTTGCTGGCCAGCAGATCGGTCGCCGGTTGTCGGGCCCCACACTACAGAAAGTGTTTGTGGTCGCCATCCTCGCTGTCGCCGTGTTTGTCATTGTTCGTAATCTCAGCGTCTGAACGCCGAGTAAGGAATCACACGATGTCCGCGGTCACTACTAAAAAAGCAGCGGTTTCAGATCGAGTCGGGGCCTCAAATCGCCGCCCGACTCTCTGCTGTCCTTCTGCAGATTGACCTTCCCTGAATCGCGGAGGCGGCCTTGTTGTCTCGGTTGCTCGTCAGCGAGATAATTCGGGGTCCTGATTGCTCGAATTGACTACGCCTGTCACACCGATCATTTGATCAACCCGCCTTCGATGAATCTTGCGAATTGAGCAGCACTGCCTTGGCGAGCATGTAAGAAGAGTTCGTTCAATCCCTTCGCTCGCCGAGTTCGCAGGTCGCGCGCAGTTCTTGAGAGGAGGCCAAACTTCCTTGGCAACTGCACGGATGGTACGATCTTCGTCTTTCCAAAGGTCGGATCTCATACGATATCTCCCTTTTTCAGGGAGATGATCACGTCTTGCCAGCTGCCTGAAATCACTGATGGTCCGACGAGCTGTCTGAATTCAAACGACAACCAGCAAACCAGTCGTTAACTTTATTGAAACGTCAAAACGTGTCCGTTCACTCGGGATTCTCAAAATGAAATCGTATTTGATGACCGCGTGGGTCGTGCTGTTTGCCAACTTGAATGCAGTCCTATCGGCCGAACCGGTCGCCGTTTCTGCTGCAGAATATAAGGACTGGAAGCATTCTGGTTCGATGTGGTTGATCACAACGCCAGAAGGGGCAGAACTGTCGGCCGATGCGAAGGTCGAGCAGTTCCCGGTACTCGTGCGGTTGCATCGCGACTTCTTTGACTTTGCTCAAGCGAAGCGCAATGGGGATGACCTGCGGTTCTCGTCAACCACCGGCGAGCGGCTTGCATTTCAGATTGAAGAGTGGGATGCGGCGAAGGGGGTCGCGAGCGTTTGGGTGCGCATGCCGTTGATCACGGGGAACTCTCGACAGGAGATCAAGGTCCATTGGGGCAATGCGAACGCGTCGAGTGAGTCCGATGGAAAGGCTGTGTTCAACGCCTCAAACGGGTATGTCAGTGTCTGGCACATGAATGATCCGGTGCACGACGATACCGGCACGTTAACCAGCACAGACACGGGTACGGCTTCCACTACAGGTGTGATCGGAGCCGCCCGGCATTTTCCTGGCGGCAAGGGCCTGTTTGGCGGCGATAAGATTCCGGATTATCCAACCGGCTCGAACCCTCACAGCACTGAAGTCTGGTTTCGTCCCGAACGGCCAAACACGACGCTGATTGCCTGGGGCAACGAGCAGGGACAGGGCAAGGTTGTGATGCAATATCGCAGCCCGCCGCATATTCAGATGGACTGCTATTTTTCGGGCGGCAATGTCGGCGGGGCCAGTCGAGTTCCCGTCGGTGATTGGACACATGTCGTTCACACCTATCGCGAAGGTGAAGCGAGGCTCTATGTGAATGGCGTGCTCGACGGCACCAACATCAAGCAAGGCGGGCCGCTCAATATCAGGACTCCGGCGCGGCTGTTTATCGGTGGTTGGTACAACAACTATGACTTCGTCGGCGATCTCGATGAAGTGCGAGTCTCGAATGTCGTCCGTTCGCCGGAATGGGTGAAGCTGCAATATGAGAATCAAAAGCCGAACCAATCGTTGGTCGGTTCACTGGTGCAGCCGGGCAGCGATTTCTCGGTTTCGCAGTCTCAGCTCGTAGTAGGAGAGAATCAAAACGCGACGATCACTGCGAAGGCAGGCGGCGCTCAGAAGGTGCTGTGGATTCTGAAACGTGACGGACACCAGACGATCGTGGCGACAGACCGGTTTGCCTACACGTTCAACGCGGGACGAGTGGCAAAGTCGTTGATCGCTCCGCGATCAAACGCTTCTGATCCCAAAGCGATCAGCGACAATCCGCTCTCCGCGACGTTGACCGTCAAAGCGATCTACCCCAACGAAGTGAAAACTAAAGACATCGCGATCACGATCAGCGACGACATCCCCGAGCCCGAATTTACGCTGACTGCACCGGAAAAATGGGACGGACGTCAGACAATCGAAGTCGTGCCGCAGATCTCGAACCTGGCTGCGATGCAGGCGAAAGGTGCCGGGGACGTAAACGTTCAATGGACAATCGACGACATTGCGGTCATCAAACGAATCGATGCTGGCAGGCTGATCCTCAAGCGTGCTCAAGGCACCGGCGTTTTGCGAGTCACCGCCGCGATCGACAACGGTGGCGCGAAGGTCGTCCAGTCGATCACGATCGCCGTGCAGGAGCCGCAACTTTCAAAGGACGTCTGGGTTTCGCGACCGCTGGCCGAGTCGGAGCAACCGGAAGACAACCAGTTCATCCCGCGCGACCGTGCGAATCGAGGTGGCCTGCAATTCGGAACGTTGGTCTATGCCGGAACGCTGCCCGATGCCGCTGATTCGGTCTTCGTGCGGGTCTTCGCCGATGACCAACTCTTCGCAACCGAGACCGCCAAGCTGGCCGCCGACAAGAAATACACTTTGTCCGTAAAGCTGAACCTGGGTCTCATCAAGTACCGCACCGAGTTCGGTTCAAAAACTGGCGACAAAGAGACGGTGCTGCACACCGCAAAGAACATCGTGTGCGGAGACGTGTTCCTGATCATCGGTCAGTCGAACGCCGTCGCGACCGACTTCGGCAAAGAGAATCCGCTGGTTCCGAGTGATTGGGTTCGCACATTCGGTGCGACCGCGGGTGATCCGAACGGCTCGCGTTTGAAGTTGTGGGCCAACGCCGAAGCGCGCAGTCCCGGCGGCAAATCGGAGATCGGTTACTGGGGCATGGAACTCGGCCGACGATTGGTCGAGAGTGAGAAGGTCCCGATCTGCATCATCAATGGAGCGGTCGGCGGCACCAGGATCGACCAACATCAACGCAACAACGCGGATCCAACCGACGTCAGCACGATCTACGGCCGGCAGCTCTGGCGAGTTCAACAAGCGAAGCTGACTCACGGCGTCCGCGCAGTCGTCTGGCATCAGGGCGAGAACGATCAAGGCGCCGACGGCCCGACCGGGGGTTACGGCTACGAAACCTATCGCCAGTACTTCGTGGACCTCGCCGCAAGCTGGAAAGAGGACTATCCGAACATCGAGCATTACTACACGTTCCAGATCTGGCCGAAGTCGTGTTCGATGGGCATCAACGGTTCGGACAACCGACTGCGCGAAGTGCAGCGTACGCTGCCGAAGCTGTTCTCGAACCTCAGTGTGATGTCAACAGTGGGCATCAAGCCACCGGGAGGCTGCCACTTCCCCGCCGCCGGGTACGCTGAATTCGCTCGGCTCCTGCACCCGATGATGCAGTACCATCTCTATCGCCGACATGTCGACTTATTCAATCCTCCGAATCTCAGGCGGGCGTATTTCACATCACCTCAGCGTGACGAACTGATTCTGGATTTCGGCTACCACATCAAATGGTCCGACTCGCTGGTCAGTCAATTCCACCTCGACGGCGAACCGAAGCAAGTGATCGCAGGCTCGGCGAATGGTGGTCGCATCACGTTGAAGCTGAAAGGGCCAACAAAGTCCAAGACCGTGACCTACCTCAACAGCGCCAATTGGAACCCTGACAACCTGCTCTACGGAGAAAGCGGCCTCGCGGCGTTCACATTCTGTGATGTCCCGATTGAGCCATCTGAGAACGGTCGATGAGCCGTCATGATCGGGTAAACGGAATGCGACAACTCCCATCTGAAGAGAATTTGAAATGATTCGCGCGCTGGTTGGCCTCGTCGTACTCGCTTTCGCGATCATGCCAGTGCATGCCGCCGACAAGACCGTGAAAGTGTTTATCCTCGCAGGTCAATCGAACATGGAGGGTAAGGCTCGTAACGCCCTGCTCGACTACCAGGCGACCGACGCGAAAACCAAAGACCTCTTCGCCCATCTGCGTAACGAAGACAAGTGGATTGTTCGCGATGACGTCTTCATCAAGTTCCTCGACCGCAAAGGTCCGCTCACAGTTGGCTATGGGTCCCCTGGCTGCACCGGGGTGGAACTGGAGTTTGGAACAGCGATGGGGAACCATTTCGATCAGCCGGTCCTGTTGATCAAGACCGCGTGGGGTGGGCACTCGCTCTACAAACTCTTCCGTTCGCCGTCGGCAGGGCTTCCTGAGGCGATGCTCCAGAAGGAACTTGACGAGGCTCAGAAGCGTGTCAAACAAGACAACGAGAAGAATAAGAAGGACGCGCCGCTGCCAACGCTGGAGGAAATCAAAAAGGACTACGGCTCGTCATATCGCAACATGCTGGCGGAAGTGAAGACCGTGCAGGAAAACTACGGCAAACTGTTTCCTGAGCTGGAGGGAAGGACGCTGGAACTGACGGGATTTGTCTGGTTCCAGGGTTTCAACGACATCTTCGGTGCTCAAGACGAATACGCGTCGAACATGCATCACTTCATCAAGGATGTTCGCCGGGATCTTGGCACACCGAATCTGCCGTTTGTGATTGGCGCGCTGGGCCAGAACGGATCGAAACCAGCCACAGGGGGAATGCTGACGGTCCGCGAGGCTCAACTGTCGATGAACGAAGTGCCGGAGTTCAAAGGAAATCTCAAGGCATTCCCTGTCGACGTATTGGTCGACAAGGCCGCCGAAGCGATGTTCCCGAATTGGCAGAAGGAACCAGAGTGGGTTCACACCGGCAGCGACCGACCCTATCACTACTATGGCAGCGCGATCTGGTTCAATCGCATTGGCAAAGCAATGGGTGATGCGATGCTCGAACTCCTGAAGAATCCCCAGTAGGCGAGGCCCGCAGATGAATCGCAGAGATTTTTTCTAAGCCAGTGGAGAAACGATTGGAGCTCTGTGATCAGTGCGACTTTTCAGATAGCCCGTCTCTGGAAGCGTCACCAATGTGACATTTCTAAATTGGTATGACACGGTCTCTTCAAGACTTCAAACGAGCGATGCCGCTCAAAGTCTGACTTCTCGGAATCTTCAATTTGGAAGCCCTCCAGTGAGTATGCCCCCAAAAACGCTCATTCGATTCACTCTGGCCACTCTGCTGATCGCTCTCGCCTTACCGGTCCATTCACTTGCCGAACCCGATTCGCCGCCCGAGGCACGCGATATTTTGCTCAAGCCGATCCCCGACAAGTTGGTGGTGCTGACGTTCGACGACGCTCCGGCAAGCCACGCGACCGTTGTGACTCCCATCTTGAGTTCACTGGGGTTTGGTGGTTCGTTTTACGTGTGCGACTTCGACTCATTCCGCACGAGAAAAGACTGGTACATGACCTACCGGCAGATGAAAGCCATGGCCGACGCTGGCTTCGAAATCGGCAATCACACACTTGGGCATGGGGGAGGATTGGAGAATTATCTGCGGATGGAAGATCAGTTGATCGCACATCACGTACCCAAGCCGACAACGGTCTGCTGGCCCGTTTATCACGCGGCACCCAGCATCTACCAGGATCTTTTCACACACGGTTACACGTTCGGTCGCGGAGGCCACGAGCGGCCCTATCGACCCGCTGTCGACAGCCCGTTTGACGTGCCGTCGTTCACGATCCGCGACGGGGTTACCGTCGAGGCGTTTGCCAGGAAGGCTCAGTTGGCGCGGCAAGGAATGGTTGTCGTGTTTTGCTTTCACGGCGTGCCCGACATGGAACATCCGGGGGTCAGTCTTGAGCCGGAAACCTTCAAGCAGATGATGCAGTATCTGAAGGACAATGATTACCAGTGCATCGCCCTGCGCGACATGGCGAAGTACATCAATCCGGCTCAAGCGATCAAGTTGCCGAACACGGTCCGCGACCCGAAGAATTTGCCCCCGTTCCTTTCGAACAAAGATGAAAAGCCAGCGGTTGAAGCGGTCGCGAAGAACATTCACGAATTCGCCTTTCCGGGTTTACCACCCGCCAGGATCTTCCAGACCGCTATCAATCTGACAGTTCCTTATGGCACCGAAGTTACGGCTCTCACGCCCAAGGTCAAGGTGTCGCCCGGTGCGTCCGTCGTTCCGGAGTCTGGTGTGGTCAGAGACTTCACCATACCACAGACCTACACCGTGACGGGGCAAGATGGCACCACGAAGAGCTATGTCGTGACAGTGAATCGAACCGATGTCAGCCGCGCCAAGGAGTTACTCTCGTTCACGCTGCCGGGAGCCGTTTCGACCGCCATTTCGAGGAACCATATCGCTGCGACTGTTCCGACAACGACCGACGTGACGGCGTTGGCTCCTGCTTTCACGCTCCCTCCTTTTGCGACTTCTACCCCGGCATCCGGTACGGCGCGAGACTTCACGAAGCCGCAGTCCTATACCATCACTGCTCAGGATGGATCATCTCAGACAGTGACGGTGATCGTGATGAAGAGCGACAAGACAAACGCGTTCACGTGGAGCAGAGCGGACGGTGGTAACTGGAGCGATGCCGCAAAGTGGTCGAACGGACCCGGCAGCGGAGTTGCGCCTGTCAGTGCTGGTCAGTCGGATTACATTCTGAGCTTCAACCAAGGGGGGGCCTGCACGGCAAAGAACGATCTGAAGGCGGGTTTCCTACTGAATCAGCTCGTCCTGGGGGATCGTTCCGGGGGCTTGATCCTGAATGGCTACGGCCTGACTTTCACCAAAGATGTCGCAAACAACATTCCTCCGGTGATCCACGCGAGTAAGTGCCAGAGAGTTGATATCAACGTTCCTGTGAGTCTTCAGGATGACCTCACGGTGAAGACCAGTCCCGACAAGGACCCGAATTGCTTTATCAGTTTCAACGACGTGATCTCAGGTCATCACGCACTGATTCTGGACAGCTCCGGTGATTCCAACATCGCGGGTATCAACTTCCATGACGTCCATTTTGGGATCCTGCAAATCAATAACGCCAACACCTACAGCGGTGGAACCATCATCAACGGCGGCAAGATCAACGTGAGGAAAACAGACGGATTGGGAACAGGGCCGATCGTCATCGACAACTACGGCACGATGTCCGCCGAGAGCAACCTCTCCAACCCTGTGACGATCAACCGTGGTATGCTTTTTCACAGCACTTTGAGCGGCCCCATAACGCTCAACGGAATCGCAGGTCTCATTGGGAATTGCACAATCTCCGGCACCATGAGTGGCCCTGGCGGATTTACGATGTTCGGCAGGAACGGAACCTATCTCAGCATGGTTCCTGGAGGCACCGTGACACTTCAGAGTGTGAACAAATACACCGGACCGACCACAGTCTTTCCAGGCACTCTAATCGTGAAAAGGGCCGCGGGTCTTTACGACGGGGATCCCGCCAAATGGACGGCCGCGAATCTCACGATCCACAACGCAGCGACGCTTCGTCTCAATGTCGGCGGCCCGGACGAATTCACAGGCGAGCACGTCAGCACGCTGCTGCTAAACCTGACCCGGTCGGTCAATAAGAATGGTTTGATGGGCGGTTCGGTGCTGTCGCTGGACACCGCCAACGCCAGGAACCTCGTCACCATTTCCGCCAACATCGGCGATTCATCGGGGCCAGGTGGCGGTGCGTTTCTGATTCGGAAATGCGGGCAAGGCGCGATGCAACTGTCCGGCAACAACACCTACACGGGACAGACGATCCTTGAGAGCGGAACCCTGAGCGTTGCATCGCTCAACAGTTTTACCGAAGGACTGCGCAAACCTTGCAGCAGCCTCGGAATACCGATGGACATTGAGTCCGGCGAGATCGTTATTGGCGAGGACGGTAAGGACGGTGAGTGCGCCATGATCTACACCGGCTCTGGCGAAACTACCGACCGAGTGATGAATCTGGCCGGAAAGAATTCCATCGTAATCTTCGACCAATCAGGCACCGGCCATTTCAAACTCACCAGCGATCTTCTGATTTCGGGTTATGGTGCGAACAAGACCATCGTGCTCCGGGGCGACACCGAAGGTTCCGGTGAAATTGCGGGGATCATCCCCGATCCACATGACCGCACCGGCAACGCGAAAACCGCCATCACGAAATCGGGTTCCGGCAAATGGACGCTTTCGGGCAGAAACTCTTTCTCTGGCCCGATGAAGGTGACACAAGGAACGCTCTGCATCACCGACGAACACAGCTTTGGTAACAACCCAGAGATCGACATCGCGAGCGGCTCGGACTTGGAACTGAAGTTCGAGGGGCAAGTCAAAATTCGGAAGCTGACGCTCGACGGCAAACTGCAACCGCCCGGAATGTATGGGGCGGCAACGTCGCCCGTTTTCCTTCGCGGAACAGGTATCCTGCAGGTTCAGCCGTGAGCCGTACACGACCATAGTCGTGGTTCGCTCCGCGAACCAACGCCGCATTTACTTATTGCGACTCAACGATCCGCTTCGC
>CAIWEX010000157.1 GCA_903911795.1 uncultured Schlesneria sp. | reverse complement strand
TTCCGCAGAGTTCCTGCGATCAATGGCAACCGGATTCTTTGAGCGTGGAAAACTGGTCCTTACGCAACTGCTCGCAGGTGACCATGTTGTCGCCTCAACGATCAATCTGCACGGTGCGTCGACCCTCTTTGCCTTTAAGATCGGGTGGGACCCGCATTTTGCAAAGGCAAGCCCCGGCATGCTGCACGAAAACTTACTGCTCCCGTTAGTCTGTCGAGATTTCCCCGAGGTAACCTGCTTAGACAGTTGTGCGCGCCCCGGTTCTTTTCTCGAGGACATCTGGCCACATCGAATAACAATTGCAGATGCTGTGATACCCACGTCACGATTCGGGCAGACCGCCATTGCGGCCATTGAATCCGCACGCTTTCTCAAGAACTGTCTGCCCCGATTTGAGGAATGACGAGAGTAGATACGTCATCCAATATCTGCAATCAGTTTATTCCAGGTCCTGAGCAAATGAGGCTTTGTTGCCGGGAGCGTCATCAGAGATCCAGCCACGTTTCGACAGCCTCTTTCAGGGTTTGGAAGGCCCCCAGAAATCGCAGCGACTCGTGATCGAAATCTATTGAGATTGACGATCCATACCCGGTTCGAACGAGCGACGAATGACACCCGGCATTGGCACCTGCTTCCAGATCTCCCATGCGGTCGCCGACCATCAGTGAACGTGGCAAGTCGATTTGCAAGGCTGCCGCCGAACGTGTCAGCATTCCAGGTTTTGGCTTACGGCAGTCGCAATCGATGCGATAGTCCCCTAATCCTTCCACGGGATGATGAGGGCAGTATTCGTAGCGGTCGATCCGGGCGCCGAATTCTGCCAGTAATTCATCCAGCCGGGCATGAACTTTCGCGACCTGACTCTCAGGAAAATAGCCTCGCGCGATCCCAGCCTGATTGGTCACGACAGCGACCGGGATGCCGAGCGAGTTCATTCGCGCGATCGTCTCGCCGACCGTCGGCAATAACTCGACATCCTCGGGCCGCGAGAGATAATGCTTCTCTTCGATTAATGTTCCATCACGGTCGAGAAACAGACCGGGGCGCGTGCCAGATTGTGATTGAGACAGATTCGCCATCATTCCACGACGCTTCTCAGGTCACCGCGTGCGTCGAAGGCCATGTCGGTCGGTTCGGAGAGTTTTTCGAGATCTGCCCGGCCGGCGAATTCCGGCAGGTATGCTTCACTGACCAGAACTTCGGCCAGATGCAGGGTGTCTGGAATCTGGATGACCTTCGACTGCGGTGGCTCCACCAGCCCGCAGGTATGCAGGGCATTTGAAATGACTTCGCGATCTGTATCGAATGCGATCGGTATCATCGCGGCTGTTGGGTGCAGTCCCGTGATGCAGTTGATGGCAGTAATCTTGCGATCGATGGCGTCAGCAGTCCGTTGATTCGTGAATTCTGACAGGCCGATCCCCGTGGCATTGCCGTGAGTTTCCTCGGTCAGTCCACGAACAAAAATCCGCTTGCAGCGAACGTTGTCGCGTTCGGTGGCGGCGTGGTCGTTGTATTTGCGTCCGACAACGTTGGTGTCGAGTCCCGTGCCGCTGATGTTCTTGCCGATCCGGTCGACAATCAACAGATCGCAGTAATTGAAAGGAAGTCGTGGCAGCCAGCGAATCGCCAGCTTCAGCAGTTCCGTTTCGCGAGCCAGAAACTGTTCCGGGGGAACGGCTTCGATCAGGGCCGTTTCATCGTAGGCGTTTTCCACGATTCCGATACCACCGACAACCCGGCATTTCTGGATCACTGAGGCCCCGACGGCCATGATGATTTCCATGAAACTGTAATCGGCAATGGCCCGGTGGTAGATCTTGGCACCTTCGTGCTTGCCGAGACCAATCAGCATCATCTTGTGCAGACCGGATTCGACGTCTCCCACAAACCCGGTATGCGGTTTGATACGTCCGACGATCAGCACATGATCGGCTTGTGCCGCGTGCTTGTCGAAGTGAACGGGGATACCTTGAGGCGTTCGGTCGACAATCACAGTCTCCATCGATGCCCGCAGTTCGCAGCCCATTTTTTCAGGGGTGATACCGTAGTGCTCAAGAATCTGGGTCTGACCAGCCGCAGTTCCGCCACCGTGGCTCCCCATGGCGGGAACGATGAACGGGATCGCACCCAGGCTTTTGACATGATCCACAGCGGCTCGGATGATCTGGTCGATGTGTGCAATCCCACGGCTACCGGCTGTAATCGCCACCGTCTGGCCGGATCGAATCTTGCTGACCATTTTCAAAGAGACGAGTTGAGAATGAACTTCCGCCGGAATGTCCATAACCCGTGTGGCATCGAACTTCTGACGGACGCGGATCATGCGGGGAAATGACATAATGGAGCCTGATCAGTGGGAATCGTGAAAATAGAACCGTTGCGGACTGTTCGATATTAGAGGTTTGGGCTTTGAAGAAACGGGAGACCTTCGGTCGTTCGGTTCGGCGGGGTCGGGAGACCCGCGCCGAACGTGACTCTCTTTCGGCAAGCAGATTCGACTCTACCGGTAGTGAGGATGGACTTCAAGACGTCCCCTAAGTCGAGTTTACCGAAACGTTTCGGGAAGAAACCGAAAAAGCGACACGATTCGCCGAATTGTCGGGTACAACATGTCGGATCGAGTGTTGAATAATGGCGTTCACGAAATCGATGCGAATTGATGGGTTGGGAGTGGTCGAAATGGCACTGAGAAGAATAGGGTGGTTCACCGGGTTCGCAGTTCTGAATCTGGTGATGCTGGGCGTTTTGGTGCGGGCGCAGTCCGATTCTCCGAATCGCAGCCGAAAGTCGTTAGACGATCGTGTGGCTGAGCGGTTTCGTGCTTTGGACAAGAATCAGGACGAGCGGCTGACGAAGGCCGAGCTTGGTGCAGGCCTGTTCCAACAGCTCAACACAGACGGGGACGAATTCGTTACCCTGCCGGAAGCACAGGCTGAAATTCGCAAGCGGGGATTTGAGGCTGTGTTAAAGGCCGCTCAAGCAGGTAATGCCCCCCCTGTTCCGGTGCCGGCCACCGTTACCACGAACGCGGAACCTCCGTTGCGTCAGGGCCCCAAGCGACTGTCCCCAGGTGACATTGGAGTCGGGCGGATGGTTCCCGATCTGAGCCTGACCGATATCAACGGTCGGACGTTTCGGTTGAGCGACTACGCAGATCGTCCTGCCCTGGTGATCGCCTTCACGAATACCACCTGTCCGCTCTGCAAGAAGTATGCTCCGTCGCTGGCATCGCTGGAACAACATTTCGCAGATCGCAAAATTCCCTTCCTGTTTGTGAATACGAATACCGCCGAAAAACCGGCTGCAATTCAGGCCGCCATTGAGACACAGGGGCTGAAGGGTTCCTATGTGCGTGATGAAGAAACCAAGCTGGCGCGGGCATTGGGGGCGACGCATACGACGGATGTGTTTGTACTCGATGCGAGGCGGACGATCATTTACCGAGGAGCCGTTGATGACCAGTACGGCTTTGAATTCTCGCTTGACGCGCCTCGTACAGAATATCTGAAACTCGCCATTCAGTCCGTGATTGACGGTCGTCCGCTCCTCATTGCGGCAACGGAAGCTCCGGGATGCCCGATCGACCTGGCTGATACGACTTCGCCTGCCGCCGACATCACGTTTCACAATCGAATCTCGCGCATCGTTCAATCACGTTGCCTGGAATGTCATCGCGATGGCGGGCCAGCTCCGTTTGCTCTGGATACCTACGAGAACGTCGCAGCACAGGGAGCCGCAATTCGCCAAGCGGTCGAGCGGGGTGTCATGCCTCCCTGGTTTGCAGCCAAACCCGAAAAGGGAGAACCGAGTCACTGGTCAAACGACAAGTCCCTTTCGGCTCAGGAAAAGAGTGACCTGCTCGCCTGGATTGCGAGTGGAAAGCCAGCAGGAAATCCCGCCGATGCTCCGCTGCCAAAAGAGTACCCATCCGGTTGGCGGATCGGGAACCCTGACCATCTCGTCCAACTCCCTTCGCCGATGCCAATCAAGGCAACAGGGGTCATGCCGTATCAGGATGTCATCGTTGAGACTGGGTTGACGGAAGACAAATGGGTCCGGGCTCTGGAAATCCGTCCGACGGCTCCGGAAGTCGTCCATCACGTATTGGTCTTTCTGTTGCCACCCGCCAACCGGAGCAATGCCACGAATGATCGCGAAGCAGGGGACGACGAATCGGGGGGATTCTTCGCCGCCTATGCTCCGGGGAATGATCCGCTGGTATTTCCCGAGGGATTTGGAAAACGCATTCCGGCCGGATCACGGATGAAGTTCCAACTGCATTACACCCCCAACGGGACCGCAGCCAAGGATCAAAGTCGCCTGGGAATTATTTTTACCAGAGAACAGCCAAAACATCTGGTGCACGTTTCGGGAATCGCCAATCCGAAACTGTCGATACCACCGGGAGCAGACAACCACGAAGTATTCGCTCGACAGACCGTAAACTCCGACACCACGATCCTGGCCTATTTCCCTCATATGCATCTTCGTGGAAAGGCGTTCCGGTATGAGGCGATCTATCCTGACGGTCGCAAGCAACTGCTTCTGGACGTTCCGCGATACGACTTCAACTGGCAGCTTTCCTATCGATTGGCCGAACCGGTCGAACTGCCGAAAGGAACGACGCTGCTGCTGACAGGCTGGTTCGATAACAGTCGCAACAATCCGGCGAATCCCGATCCGACAAAAACCGTCCGCTGGGGACCGCAAACGTTTGACGAAATGATGCTGGGTTACGTGGAATACTATACGCGGCATTGATTCAGACGCGCGCCTCGAGCGCATCCCGTTCAAGTGTGACGTCCCGCGGGTATCAAATTGCAGCGTTTCACCCATGTTTCGACGCGACACGGAAGTGCGACCCGCACTAGCGAGTTTTGGTGCGTCACCATGATCCGGGAAAGCCGCAAAAGCGAAAGGCAGAATCCGATGCGTGAATTCTTTCGCGGATGGCGACGAAAGGTCGGGTGCGTGACACTGGTGATGGCGTGCGGACTCATGGGATTGTGGATCAGAAGCGGTCTTATGGCTGAGGAATTCGAAACCCCCATCCCTCTCGGTCCCCGGTTCGTCTCGCGCGACAGTAATCTCGAATACTGGACGTTGCCTTTGTTAGAGGCTACTACGGGTGGAAATTGGTGTGCTGCATCCCCTATTGGTTAATCGTCATCCCTCTGAACCTGCTCTCTGTCGTTCTGATTCTTTGGTCGCCACGCACATCAACGAGGCCGGATGATGCGTGAATTCTTCCACGGTTGGCGACGAAAGGCTGGCGTAGTCACGCTGGTGATGGCATGCGTGGTGAAGGTACCACGCGATTAGACTGACCCACTACCCGAGTTTTCATTAATGAATTCCACTGATGACGAATTGAATTTCAACTGGGAACTTGCAGTTCAGGCCATCACTGTTCGGGTTCGCTGGTTTGGAATCTGCGTGGGGTATGGCCTGGTCAACCTGATTGGCGGGAGTGAAACCGCCAATCGCGCAGCGCTGGATGCCATCCTGTTACTGGGTGCCACATATGCCCTGCTCGATACTTTCTACAGTTACCAGGGAAGAGTGTTCCTCAGTCAATGGCCGTTGTTCGTCTCACTGATGGAAGCGACTTTCATCGGCCTGCTTTGCTACTTCGATGGCGGAGCACAAAGTCCATTTCGGTTCTACTACTTTCTTTCGCTGCTGGTGTGCGCAATCCGTTACGCACCCGCCATCACGTGGGCGACACTTGCCTTACACGTTGTCAGTTATGCGACAGTCTCGGCCGTCCTGTCAGTCAGAAGTCGTGATGAGATTGCGGCCTTGATTTTGACACCGATTTTCATGGGCTGGGTGACTTGGGCAAGTACCTCACTGATCAATCTCCTCAAGTGGGCCAGCGCTCGACTGGGGCAATTGAATGGAAAGCTTCAGGAGAATCAACGACTGCTGGAAGAGCGGATTCTGGATCGAACCCGTGAACTGCAGGAATCGCAGGCAATGATCGTTCAGCAGGAAAAGCAGGCCGCATTCGGTTTGCTGGCGGCAGGGATTGCTCATGAAGTCGGCAACCCGCTGGCAGCGATCAGTTCGCTCGTGCAACTGCTTAATCGGAGAAACATCGAGCCTGAAACCCGCGAGAAGCTGCAACTGGTCGACGATCAGTTGCGTCGAATTCAGCGGACCCTGCGAGAACTCGTTGACTTCAGTCGTCCGGTTGTCCACGAACGATCGAGTTGCGATCTGCATTCCATCCTGGATGTCGCCCTGAATATCGCCAAGTACTATAAGCGAAAAAAAGGGAAGAACATTCTGACGAAGTATGTCGAGAATCTCCCACCGCTGATGCTTGTCCGTGATCAACTCGTTCAAGTCTTTTTGAACCTGATCCTGAATGCGATGGATGCAACAGAAGAAGGGGGAACGATCGAAATCCAGACGACGGTTGTCGACGATTTGCTGCGGATTGACGTTCGAGACGACGGACAGGGAATTTCTGCTGAAAACCGTGTTCGCGTGTTTACACCGTACTTCACGACGAAAGAGACGGGCACCGGACTGGGGCTGTTTGTCTGCCGCAACATCGTCGAAGAAAATGACGGACGAATCGAACTTTCTGAAACTTCGCCCAAGGGAACAACGTTCACGGTCTGGTTGAATCTGGCGAAACTTCGACCAGAACGCCATGATACAGACAGTCGAGTTGCCGATTCCGAACAACGGCAACTACCTGTCCAGCCGGCTGCGTCCGATACCGTGTGACACAGTCGGCCCGTTTCGATTCTTTCCTGTTTTGATGCGACAATACGCCACCATGCCTCGCTCACTTCTCATCGTCGAAGACGAAGTCATCATTCGAAATTCCCTCGCTGAGTTCCTGACGGATGAGGGTTACGACGTTGTCACTGCGGGCAATGTGGCAACGGCACTTCAGCATGCACGGCAGAGGGATTTTCAGGTTGCCGTTTGCGATGTTCAATTGCCTGACGGGGACGGCTTGGCACTCCTGCGTCGGCTGCAGCAACTGAACCCCAGCGTTTCCGGATTGATTATCACGGCGTATGCCACAGTCGAAAATGCAGTGGAAGCATTTCAATCAGGTGCGTTCGATTACCTGGTCAAACCCGTCATCTTCGATGACCTGTCCAACAAATTGAAGCGGTTGTTTCAGTATCGTGAATTGACGATTGAAAACCAGTTGTTGCGGCGAGAACTGGCTCGGCGGGACCACAGCGAATCGATGATCGGTTCGAGTAATGCTTTGCGAGCGGTTCAAGATGCCGTGCGGCGCGTGGCTGTCACAAATTCCAATGTCCTGCTCGTCGGAGAATCGGGGACCGGCAAGGAATTGTTCGCCCGGACAATTCATAAATGGGGGCCAAAACAGAACGAAAGTTTTGTCGCAGTGAACTGTGCCGTTCGACCGAATGAAATGCTCGAAGCACAGATCTTTGGTGCGCGAGCGGGAGCCGTGCCTGGTGTCCATGACGAAATCAACGGCAGCTTCCGGACGGCAGGAACGGGCACCGTTTATCTGGATGAAGTTTCCCAATTGCCATTGTCCGCTCAGGACAAGTTGCTGCGAGCCATCGAGTACGAAGAATTTACACCGCTGGGGGCCACGAAGCCGCTCAAGATGACGGCCCGCATCATCGCGGCCACCACACGTGATCTTTCCGTCGAAGTCGCCGAGGGACGTTTTCAGGAAGACCTCTTCTACCGCCTGGATGGAATGAAAATTCGGATCCCGCCGTTACGTGAGCGGTTGGATGACATCCCGGAACTGGTCGAGTTCTTCATTGCCAAACATGGTCGCGCGATGGGCCAGCGCGTGACTGCAGCCACCAGCGAAACAATTCGCACGCTGATGTCTGCTCCGTGGAAAGGGAATGTCCGACAACTCGACAACGCGATTGAACGTGCCGTCATGATGTGCGATGGAACTCAAATTCGCCCGAATGATCTGCCGCCCGATCTGCGAGGTGCCGATCAGCCTCTTCCCGATACTGACGATCTGCGATCTGCCTTAAGGCATTATGAGCGACTGCATATCCTGCGAGTCCTTAGTCAATGGCCCGACAAACGTGAAGCAGCCAAACGGCTCAAGCTCGGATTGTCGAGCTTGTATCGCAAGATCGAAGAATTGGGGATTGATCTCTAATCCTCCCGTCAGAGCCAGATCACCAGGGCGGGCACCACGCCCTACGTCAGCACAGACGTGACTGTGGATGTATTCCGTTTTTCCGAACCCGTTGAGATTCCACCAGTAATCAACTGGG
>CAIWEX010000156.1 GCA_903911795.1 uncultured Schlesneria sp. | reverse complement strand
GCTCACTTCGTGAGCTACCCCGGCGATAAGACAACTCCGTTGGAGTTGCAGGAGAAGCGGACAGATTTCAGAAAGCAGGGGGGCCAGCGGCGTTCGCGAGCTTGCCCCCTTCGCCAATATTGGCGGAAATTCAGTTGCGATCTTTGTCAGGCGTGGCCAGCCTGACATCTTCCATCATGGAATAAAGAATCACGTTGATCGCCAGCTTGACGGCCTCCTCTGGCAGGTACCCTTCGCAGTTTCCGGCCGCCTGTCGCTCCAATGCGCAGCTGATGTCGTATTTGCTGTAGATGATTGCCAAGCGACCGTCGACGACCAGTCCCTCCAGGAACGGTTCAGCATCGCGAACGACAAATCCCAGGGCGTTACCTCCCTCGGCTCCTTCGCTCATCCGGCGTTTTAATTTCCGAATGTCCCGGCCGTGCTTTTGAGAAAATAGTTCATGATCAACCGGAATTCGTTCCAGCTTCTCGTCGGGAAACAAGGCCGCCACAAATTCTCGAAAGCCTTTGTCGAACGGTTTGGCTCCGCAGCAGGAATCGGCGAACAAGACCCCGCCGCGTTTCAGATACTTTCGTAGTTGCTGACGATCTGCCTCGGTGGCGGAAAACTTATTGCGGCCATGCATGTAAATGATCGGATATTGAAAAATGTCCGCGTCGGCGAAAGCCAGTTCATTGGCTTTGGTTGATGCTGACATGGCGGCAGTGTCATTCAGCGCCAGCAGCAACCGTCGCAATGCACGGGGGGCAGCGTTCCATGACCCGTCGTGACGAATCTGAGCGATCTGCAATAGCCCTCGTTCAATATTATCGAAGTCCGTATTCTCCTTGACGACCTGCGGGATGTCGGACTTGGCGGGAGGTTCTCGACCCGTTGCGTAGGCCAGAACATTGACTCCAATCTGCGTCGCACGAATGATGCGTCCCTTCAAGTTGACATTCCGCTTTGGAGGATCAACACGTGACCAGTAATCCCAGAGACACCCAAGATCCTCAGGGGAATACATGATCGACGTCCGGCAGCCGAAATCGACGCCAAACAGCGGAGACGCTTCTGCCTGCAAGGGGTATTCACTGCGAAACACCGGATGCTCTGCCGTCAACCGTTTCAATTCCCCTTCTCCAGGGGGCATGATTTGTTCAACAAGTGCTCGGAAACCCGCTTCGAACTTCGTGGAAGTGCAGGTCGGAGCGGCGAAAATGAATCCCCCCTCCTGCAGATAATCCTTGAGGAGTTTGATTTCCGCAGGCGAGAGCTTGGGAGCTTCTTCGCCGGTCATGAACAGTACCGGCGCCTGTAGCAGCGAGTTCACTCCTCCTGATTCGACAGCCCGAGCCAGATCGAGATCTTGAGTTGTCAGCAGTTTTGGCCACTTGGGCAGGCCGCTGACCATATCGACCAGGTTACGCACATCCCGTCGATGGCGATTCCAGTCGTTTCCGGGAACTTCAAATTTTCGCTGTGGATTGCGCGGGCCGTACTTCAGTTTGTTAATCAGGACTGGAGCCAGTCCTTTGGAAAGAAACAGCAGAGCCATGCTGGTCCCGACGATAGGATGTCCTTCGAAGCTGCCGTTCCCCTGCCAGAAGCCGCTGACACGATTTTGCATCGCGACCAGATAGGCGGCACCTTCCCGATACCAGTCATGGTCACCGAAAAAGCGAAGCCCGCTCAGCCGCCCTGCCCGTTCAACCCCGTAGATGTAATACAGTAGCCAGCCGTTTTCCCCGCCAGGATTGTGTCCCACAGCAAAGTTCTTACTGAGCCAGGCGATACCTTTCTCAAGCGGCAGATTCGGTTCGGTCCCCTGGCAACAGGGAGGCGTTCCATCCGGGGCGACGCCATCATCCGTCCGTAACATCTGTTCACAAATCACGAGTGACGAGATACCGGCAACGGTCATGCTCCCCTTGCTGGCAGAGGTGTTTTGCGTGTTTCCGTAGCCCCAGCCGCCATCGCCATTCTGGGCTCGCTCCCAATACTTACGAGCTCGCTCCCATGTTTCAGGGCTGACACTCGCGCCGGCATCAACGGCTTCTCGCAGTCCCAGGACGGCAAATTGCGAGTTACTCGGATCTCCGCCTGCTCCGTTACCATTATTCAGTCCGTAACCCCAGCCGCCGGCGGCATCGCCTCCTTTGTTCTGTCCTGCCTCAAGTCGCTGAGCGAGCTGCGCGATCCGCACGGCATCGACGGAGTTTTCTTTCGCCGCCACGAGTGCCATGATCACGAGCGAGATCTGATAGGTTTCGTGATTCCCCAAAGCTCCTGGCTCGCGCGGGATACTTCGCAGGTAATTCAATCCTCGCTTGACCCGCTCATCCTGAGGAGACATTCCGGAGTTGAGCAGGGCCATCACAGCGAGGCTGGTGACTCCAACGCGGTCTCCATCACTGCCAATCTCCCAGTGTCCGCCGGCAGCCTGCTGGCTGATTAGGAATTTGCATCCCCGCTCAATTGATTCCTTGACCGCTGCTCCCGATAAATCTGCCGCCTTCAGATCACGAATTCCCGAAAGCAGGATGCCTGCCAGAAACAGAACAATCAGCGGCATCACACGGTCGGAGGTTCTTTTTCGAACGATCTGCCCCGTCCGTTGAGTTGTGCTTTGGGGAAAAGCCTCGCCGACGAGATGACGAAGGGACGATTTTTGCGAGATTACCCGCCGCATCAGCGAGGGCAATGGGTCGCAACGCGGTTCGCACTCAACGACAACTGCGGTGACAACATCCAGTTCCATTGTGTTCTCGCTCCAGACCCATTGCAGTTTTCAAACCGGGATTTTTAAAAATGGGTGCCACGGTCTTGGAGTCTGCGACAAGTCCGTGCTTGAATGGAAAGCCAAGTTCCTAATCTCACGGCCTTGTCGCAGACTCCGAGACCGTGGCACCCGCTTCCCAGAATCAAAAAGGCGATTACCCTGTTTATCGGACCATCATCCCTCGCTCGAACAGATTGCATCGCCTATACTACCGAAATCGCTCAAAATCGCCTAACGGAATTTGAAATCCAGAGCGGTGAAGGGGACTGTTTGCGAACCCTACGTGGTATGTGCGAAGTCCCGTTTACGCTTGCGTTTCGCAATGAAGGTAAGAACATGGCTGTTCATTCGCTGGCCGGTAAACCAGCTCCGGCTTCGATGTTAATCGATACCGATCGGCTGATCTCTGATTACTACGATCAGCGACCGGATCTTTCGAATCCCTCGCAACTCGTCAGTTTCGGGACCAGCGGTCATCGCGGGACCTCCTCGAACGGGACCTTCACTGAGGCTCACATCGCAGCCATCACTCAGGCGCTGGTTGAGTATCGCCGCAAGCAACAGATCACCGGCCCGCTGTTTCTCGGGAAAGACACACACGCACTGTCGACTCCGGCAGAAAAAACCGCCCTTGAGGTCCTGGCAGCCAATGGCGTTGAAGTTGGGATTCAAAACGGAAATGGATTCACCCCCACCCCGACAATCTCGCGAGCAATCCTGTGCTACAACAAAGGGCGGACCGAGCAACTGGCCGACGGGATTGTGATCACACCTTCGCACAATCCGCCAGCGGATGGCGGGTTCAAATACAATCCCCCGAACGGAGGTCCCGCGGATACCGATGTGACGGGTTGGGTGCAGAATCGGGCGAACGAAATCCTGCAGGGGAATGGAGTCGCTGTTCAACGTGTTTCGTTTGAAACTGCCACCAATGCAGCGACGACTCATTCTCAAGACTTCGCAAAGGCGTACATCGACGACTTGAATCACGTTGTTGACATGGACGTCATCAGAGCGGCGGGACTTCGGCTGGGCGTAGACCCGCTCGGCGGGGCTGGCGTGGGATACTGGGAACCGATCGCTGAGAAATATGGGCTGAACATCACCATCGTCAACGATCGCGTCGATCCACAGTTCGGCTTCATGACGCTCGATCATGATGGCAAGATCCGCATGGATTGCTCCAGCCCGTACGCCATGGCGAGTCTGGTCCAATTGAAAGATCGATTCGACATTGCATTTGGAAATGACCCCGATGCTGATCGCCATGGGATCGTGACAAAGTCGTCAGGGCTGATGAATCCCAATCATTTTCTGGCGGTAGCGATTCAATATTTGTTTACGCATCGCCCTCAATGGAACCCGGCTGCCGGTGTCGGCAAGACCTGCGTCAGCAGCCACATGATCGACTGCGTAGCAGCATCGATCGGACGTCGCCTGTACGAAGTTCCAGTCGGGTTCAAATGGTTTGTGGATGGTCTGTTCGATGGCTCGCTGGGATTCGGCGGGGAGGAAAGTGCCGGGGCCAGCTTCCTGCGACGCGATGGTTCTGTCTGGTCAACCGACAAGGATGGGCTGATCCTGGCATTGCTTTCGGCGGAGATCACTGCTCGCACGGGCCGAGATCCCGGTGAGCATTATCGAGATCTGGTCGGTCGATTCGGAGATCATCGATACGTTCGAATTGATCAGCCGTTGACACTGGCGGAAAAAGAGCGATTCAAGTTCCTGACCCCTGCGGCGATCACAGCCGCATCACTGGCGGGTGATCCGATCGAGCAAAAATTCAGCGAAGCTCCGGGAAACCGTAAGGGAATCGGTGGCGTTAAAGTGACGACTTCGGCAGGCTGGTTTGCAGCGAGGCCGTCGGGAACAGAAGCGATCTACAAGTTGTATGCGGAAAGTTTCCGTGACGACGCGCATCTGAATGTGCTCGTGTCAGAAGCGCGCGGCATTGTGACTGCAGCACTTGCCGGAAGCTGAATCTGTGCAAGGTTCAGCGAATGATTGTTGCGCCGCAAGGCGATTGAAGATTTGATTACTCAGACGGAAGTCTTTTATGCTGACGGAACGAGCAAGCGGCGTTTTACTGCACCCCACTTCGATTCCCACACGATTCGGCATCGGCGATCTTGGCCCCAGAGCGTACGAGTTCGTCGACTGGCTCGCTGGTGATGGGTAAGGATAATGATAAAATAGTTGTGGCCCGGAATAAATGGTTGAAGCGGTTTGAAGAAGGTAACCTTTTTCCTAAAAGTGTAATCAATGATGCACTCCATGAGCCACTGATTGCCTATAGACATAGTGCCCCAAATGGAGTGCCACAGTTTGCCTACAGGATAAGGGGTAGC
>CAIWEX010000155.1 GCA_903911795.1 uncultured Schlesneria sp. | reverse complement strand
TGCCACGCTGCCAGCGATCGTATGTGTAGGTGACGCCACTGATCCTCACCTCCTGAGTTCCTTTTCGTGTCCGAATTTTTGCCTTTGTCTTCATGAAATCCTCCTTAGTCAGATCGGATTACTGGTTGGAATGGCAGTCAATGAGCGTTTCGTCTGGCACTTTCGCCAAGAAGCTGGCGCACAGCATCCGCCTTCTCAGCATCGGACAGCGGCAGAGTTGCAATCATTGCCAGAGCGGCGGCAAAGTCGCCCGGTCGAGTGGGTCCGTGATGGTTTTCCGGTTCGCTGGTGCAACCAGTGGTGCAACGGAACTTTCCATTCGGCGCAAGTTCTGACAGATTCGCACTTAGAACCCGGTCATTGAGGCTTTGCAAGCCTGAGGTTACGGGTTCGATCCCCGTCGTCTCCACTAAAAAAGCCTTGTCCGCAAACACTGCGGGCAAGGCTTTTTTGCTTTGTTTGCGGGGTTTTGATTGAGTGCTGTTCATTCATCAGCATGGAATTCAATGGACTCAACTTTGCCCCAGAAAACAGTGACTTCGCGGCTATCTTTGAGCTGAACGGTTATAAACGAGTCCCCGCTGTGGGTCAGCCTCACGACTTTCTCGACGGTTCCGCTTTCGGTTCGCAATCGCTTCGTGACTTCCACGTACCAGCAACCGGGAATTGGCACTTCTATCCCCTGGATTTCGGAAACGGGAAAAAACATACCTCCGGTTCGCGTCCGATCACCGAGGTCCGCAATCTCCTCCGTCAGTCGCAGCACATCGGCGGCTTGCGATTCTTGTGCAAACCACGAAACAATGTTTGCCATTGCCATGACCCCAACGACAAACCCCGGATCGCCATATGCAAAGACACTTCCTGTGTCACGACCGCTGACAGTTGCCAATTCTTGAGTCTTCGCCCTAATCCCTTCAACGAACTCAGCGTTGACAAGCCGGATGTGAGTCACTCGAAGCTCCTGACTGGAAACAAGCGTTAGAACCATTTGCGGCATCAGGGCCCCTTTCAATTGAGTCGGCTTCAGTTCCAGCCCGAAGTCAGGTCGATCTTGCGGTGTCGCGTTGCAGTTTGTGTCGTATGCAGGGTACAGGCATATTGCGCATTCAAATGAAACCGGTTATTCTGGAGCAACCATGCCTTCATCATAGTAGACCTTCACCCTTGGAAGTGCACGATGAAGTTCCTGAACACCCGCTTCCGAAACCTTTGTTCGCTCCAAATCCAGTCTTTCCAGGCGTTTCAAAGTAGAAAGAGATTTCAGTCCGGAGTCTGTGATTGCCGTATCATTCAATACGAGCCATTCCAAGCGTCTCAACGAAGCCAACAGTGCGGCTTCAACGTCCGTAAACTTCTCAGGGAGGCGATTCGGCCCCGCAAAAAGTTGCACCTCAACGACGTTGGCCGCAAAATTCTGCCCGAGAAGTCGCCGAGCCCACTCTGGCCCCGGCGGGACCGCATTGGGAATCCAAACCTTAGTGGCGGACCACTGGTAGTCATACGTCACTGAACCTCCACATTGCTCAATTGTCCGCACGGCACTCGCGCGAGCATGGCAGTCCAGCGCAATCTGAAGCAACCAGAAAAAAACGACACAGAGGATCAGCCCTACAATCACCGAGCCTGCGATGAAGGCTCGCCTGTGTCTGACATGATCGACAAAAATGGCGTTACTCCGGCTTACTATCATCGATCGACCCCGGACGAGAGTTTTGTTGAATATATCGAATCAGGTCCTGTGTCGCGTAAGGGCGACACAGGGTGGCCGCGGTTGCCCGTCTTCGGGCTACCGCGGTCGCAACGCGACAAGAAGTTTTGCACAGAGCCCATCGCTTTGGAAGCTTCTTGTGACTTATAGGGGCAGGGAGGACTCATTGGCTTGAGTCCCCCCTCCCTCCGAACCGGACGTGCAGATTTCCCGCATCCGGCTCTCCGGTCGATGGTTT
>CAIWEX010000154.1 GCA_903911795.1 uncultured Schlesneria sp. | reverse complement strand
CCGATCATGATTCGCGCGGTTTCCAATTCATTCATGTCTTCGAGAATGAAGATTTCCATCTGCTTTGCCCAAAGCGGTACGTCCTCTCCGGTGGCATTCTGCTGAATCGCTGCGGCATATTTTCTGGCCAGCGGCAAGTCCTTCAATCCGTGTTTGGCCACAGCGGCGGCGTGCGCGAGCCATGGCCAGCGGCGGCCGGGGTCCCTGAAAAACTCCTGATAGACAAACTCCAGCATTTGCCGTTTTTTTGCCTCGTTAGGAACATCTGCATACAGCCTGCTTGCAGCCATAAGTGGGTACTGACCGTTGGGGTCTAGACGAAGGATTTGGGTCAGCCAGGCCTGCAACTTTCCATAGTCAAGCGCCTGGAACGGTGTTCTGTCGCCGGATTGGTAGTCAAACGCCTGCAGATAAAGCATCAGCAGTTTGGCCGTTGGTATGGGGTCCCCGAAACTGGCGACCGCCAAGGCGTTTGATCCTGGTGGGGCAGGCAGATCCACGGCCTTGGGAACCAGCAGCGGATTGGTGGCTCGAACCCAGATCTGCACGGCAAAGGCCAGACCAAAGATGATCGCAATGCCCTTCGGAACTACGTGAAAGGGACGCTCCAGGGATCCGGCCAAATCCGCCTCGCTCTTGCTAAAAGTTCTTCCGGTACAAGTCGACCATGGTCGCGGCGCCAATCAGCAACAGGTAAACAACGGTCTGTGTTGCCCATTGGGATATCTCTCCCATCGTCGGTCCCTGGTCCGTGAGCCACGACGTCAATGTCATGCGATCCAGGTTCGGCATCATGAGTGCAATTGCGTCGACAATCCATCGAAACACATCGTCGGTCCACGAGGTTTCTATGCTGATGGGCGTGGCGGCAATGATCTGCATCGCACCGATGGATCGTGCGAGCAGGTAGAAACCGGCGGTCGCCGCGAATGCAGCAATGACATGGGTGAGTGATATCGCGCAAAAAACGCTGATTGCGGCGACTATCAGAAGTTCGCATGCTAGAGACCCCCCCCAGATCGCCACCTGTGAAATCGGAGAATAAATTGCGAGGGGCACGGAAAATCCGGCGGCGAGCGCCAACGCCACCGCTGCACAGCCGGTGATTTTTCCAAGGTAGTACTGGGAGCGGGCCGCGGGTTGAGACAGGAAAAACTCGACAATCTTGTCGTTGGCTTCGCGCGCAAGGCTGGTAATGCAAAACGCGGAGACCAGGAATACGCCTGTAGCGCGCAACATCACCGCCATGATCGCGGTCTGGATCTGCGCCAATTCGATCATCGCAACCTGGCTCAGGAATTGGGCGACGCCAAACGCCACGCCCATCGCGACGATCGCAACCCAGGTCATGCGGCTCCTGAGAGCCTCCAGAAAAGTGATTCTGGCGATGGTTAGGCTGAATACCGGCACAGACAACCTCGATTCCTTGTCCTTTGAGAACCGCACCAGTCAGGATGACCACCCCAAAACCTTGCGCCGGCGACACGCTGGCATTCGTTATCGGATTGCGCTTCTGTTGGCATAATACGTGGGTCAGGATTTTTGTGAATTGCGTTGAGCAGTTGAAGCGGGCCACACTTCGCATTCCGGCATTCAATTCAAACCCATTCAATCCGTTCGACTGGTCCGGACAGAAACGGTTAAGGCGCGGATGAAATGTCGATATTCCGTTTAACGCAAATCCCCCATCCTTTTACAAACCGTTACTG
>CAIWEX010000153.1 GCA_903911795.1 uncultured Schlesneria sp. | reverse complement strand
TGGATTTCGTTTCCGATCTTCTTTCCCCCGTCATTTGTCCCGGAAATGCCCACGGATCCAAGTGAAGTAACTGGATTTGGCCGCTTGGCGATTTCGACGATGCAGGGCTTGAAGCGGCTGGCGGAAACCTGCGGAGGAATGTGGTTTCCCGGCGGAAAACTCATCGGCCTGTTTCTGGGGCTCAATCTACTTGCCGCTCATATCGTCCGGTTCAAAGCAGAAGCCAAGGGACTGCGATTGCTGGCAGGAATTGGCGCGATCGGTATCGGATGTGCGATCACCTGGTTCATTATTGCTGCCGCCGGAACTTCCCGCAGCTTTCAAACGGAACCGTGGATTCCATATTCGACCTTATGGAAAGGGTTCGAGGGGGGACTGGGACTGCTGGCTCTCGGTTCGATCTTTGGAATTGTCAAACTGACTGTCGATTCGGCATTGCTTCCCCGCGCCACATATCGAACGTTGGTGGTAGGCCTGTTGGGAATCGTCGCCGTCGGTTTGATTTCCGTATTGGGATGGTTGATCTATCAAGGGGATCTGGCCCGTCCCAAGGATGCGTCACTGCGAATCCTCTGGCAGTTAACTCAAGGGACTGTCGCGGCGGCTGCTCTGCTGGTCGGATGCTGGATCGTATTCGGCAAGCGAGCCGGAATCGTGCTGCTCCATTCCGGCATTGGACTGCTGATGGCCTATGAACTGGAAGTGGCCTTAACTGCTGTCGAAACACAGATGCATCTGCTGGAAGGTGAAACGACAAATTTCACCGGCGATATTCGAACTTTTGAACTGGCCGTCATCGACAAATCAAAACCTGGTGAAGAGACCATCACGGCGATTCCCCGTTCGATGATCAAGTCGGGGAAGACGATCGATTTGCCGGACCTGCCATTCAAGATTGATGTGAAACAATACTTTCAGAATTCGTACCTCAGTGCCATCCCTGCAAAGGCCGAGAATCTGGCGAGTACCGGACTCGGGACGACCTGGTTTGCACATGAAAAAAGACCTGGCAGTGGCACCGACATGGACAGCAAGATCGATATGCCTTCGGCATACGTAACGCTGACCGACCGCGTCAGTAATCAGCCCATCGGAACCTATCTGGTGGGAATGGAACTCTACATGCGGAATGAAATCGATGGATTCACTGCTGACGGAAAACCGTTTGACGTAAGCCTTCGACCGAAGCGTTACTACAAACCGTTCAAGTTCCGCCTGAAGGATGTTCGCAAGGAAGACTATATCGGGACATCGACCCCTCGAAATTATGCTTCAACCGTGTTCATCGACGATGCGACGCGCAATGTCACCCAGCAGGAAAAAA
Source organism: uncultured Schlesneria sp. (assembly GCA_903911795.1). Lineage (GTDB taxonomy): Bacteria > Planctomycetota > Planctomycetia > Planctomycetales > Planctomycetaceae > Schlesneria. The sequence goes on along the minus strand of CAIWEX010000153.1, from coordinate 933 downwards.
CCATCTGGATGAATAACCCTTTGCGATTTGCTGAGGAGACTTTCTACCAGAGCAACTACCAGCGAGACGAACTCGGTGAACGGACGACATTTTCTGTCGTGGCCAATACGGGGTGGATGATGCCCTATGTCGCCTGCATGCTCGTTGGAGTCGGAATGTTGTCACACTTCCTGAGACTCCAAATCAACTTCCTGATGAGGGGCAATACCCCGGTTGCCAGTTCTCAGGCAGAGCGCCTGGCAGAAAAACTTGGCATCAAAATCAACGTCACCCCTGGTCTTGGAAAGCCCGAGCCGGTTCTGACTCCTGAATCGCGTGATTGGTCGGCTGCCGCAGCGGCCCTCGTCGCGATCGCCGCCGGAGCCTATATTTTCTCCACCGCGATCCCTCCGGCACACAAGTCCCTGACGTACGATCTTTATCAGTTTGGGCAGATCCCTGTGGTGCAGGATGGACGTGTTAAGCCACTGGATTCCGCAGCGTACGCAGCATTGCTGGAGATTTCAGGACGATCATACGTCAGTGTTGGCGAAGGAGAAGACAAGCACAAAATCTCGGCGATCCAGTGGCTGCTGGACGTCATCGCCGAGACGCCTGAATCGCTGGACTACGATGTCTTTCGCATCGAAAACCTGGAAGTTCACGAAACCGTCGGCGTTTCGAAACGGGAAGGAATGCGTTATTCACGGAAGGAACTCGAGAAGAATGAGCGTCGATTCCGTGAACACGTCGTCGAAGCTCGTGAAGTTGCCAGAAAAGATCGAAATCTGCTGAGCGTCTACCAGCGTAAGTTGATGGAACTCGATGACAAACTTTCCACATTTGACCACTTGCGATTCGCATTCGGTCTTCATCACCGGGTCGGTGGGAACACGACACAGGAAGTGATTGAGTCTTTCCAGAAGGTCAAGAAGTTTTCGGCAATGCTCGAAC
>CAIWEX010000152.1 GCA_903911795.1 uncultured Schlesneria sp. | reverse complement strand
CTGTCCCGTGATACTCGGTTTATTTGCAGGTCTGTCCCATCTGGAACTGAGTCAGCCGGGAGCATATCTCAATGGGTTCAATTCGGTATTTCGGCCGTTAATTGTCTCGTCAAACCTCGCTCTCATTGCCGTAGCGTTTAGTCTGGCGGCGAGATTTCATTGGGACGGAACGTTGCTGCGGTGGCGGAAGAAAGCCTGTGATCTGGTTGTCAAGCCTACGATTGCTGAGGAACACTCGCGGAGCACGGAGCAGAGCGAGTCTCGATCAAGGATGGGAGCGTCTGCGGTTGAGAATGAACACGCGAATTCAGTTCATCCAGACGAGGTGGTCGCCAAGCGTGGGTTGGATCTTCGCGAAGCTCCCTCATCGAAGGATGAACTGCTCGCAGTGAAAGTACCTGAGGTTCCAACCGGGACGGCTGCTGACCCGTGGGGTGCGATTGGAACCACGGCTGCAGGCGTTCGGATTAAAAAGCGACAAGACCTGAATCAGTTCGGCGATGTCACGGAAAACTCCCATGAGTAGTGGACTGGAACCGTCGATGACATTCGAGACCCGATCATTCGGCGGAGGCCTCTTTAGGAATCGCGCGGTGCTCATGCCGTTTGCGGCTTGGTTGGCGCTCTGGATGACTGTCTATGGGGTTGCAGCACACCGGTACATCGTCGTAGCAATTAAGCAGCAGGCCGATGTTCTTAAGTCAGTCGTTTCTGTAACTTCCCCGCAGCAAGGATCGCCGTCTGAGAACGATATTGTCTTGGAGTTGCAGGCGAAAACACGGTTACCCGTCGGAGGAACTGAACTACGCATCGAGGCAACGGAGGGAGCGCAGTGGGTCGAAATTCCTGCGGAACCACTCCAGTTGCCGGAAGGTCTATCGCGACTAAGCATTGCCATTCCGATTCGAGAACGTCCCATGCGTGAAGCGGTATCAGTCACCGTGAGCGTCCGGCCGATGACGCCAGAGACAATCCTGGTTCTTCCCCGAGAGCCGCTCAAATTGACTATTGCACCGCGTCCCTACGAGCCCAAATCGCTTCCCTCGATTGGTGCCAAGTCACATGACGGCACATTTCACAATCAAGAGTCCGCAACCCTGCTGCCAATCGTCGTGAATATCACATCGCCGGAACTGCTGGAGGCAACCGAACAGGTGGTTCGGCAGACGGTCTCATGGACCGGCAACCGCTCCGATAAACCAGCCCGGTTGAGGATCTTGCATAATGGCCCCAAGTGGTTGATGCCGCCGTCGCAGGAGGTGGAGCTGACTGAAGGGATGCGGGAAAAGAACGTAACTTGGAATCTGATCTCGCGACCATTTGGAACTGAAGTGCTAGTCGCGTTCGAGGCATCGGCGAGCCGCGTTGCGCCAATCACTCCGTGGCACGTGAAATTGCAACCTCTTCTGACTAGTGAATCGAAGCCCCAACCGCTATTGATCGTTATTGACACAACCCAACTCGCCGAGGCGAAGGCTCCGTGGTTCGCTCCCCTTTATCGCAATCTGATCACGTCGCGACGCGATCAACTACGAGGAGGTTCTGCGATTGTCCTCCGAAAAGAGGGGCTGCCCGAACTGTGTACCGCAGTAACCACATTCGGTAAAGCGGATGCGCATTCCGGACCGACAGCTAATCTGGCCATGTCGCAATTGGCGGACCTATTGAAGCAGGACGATAATTCGAGCGGTCCCGTCATCGTGATTTGGGCCAATGGATTTGCGCCGCCCGCCGATGTCGGAAATCCATTTCCGCTCTCACGCCGGCGGACAATGAACTTACTCTGGCTGAATGTCCAGAATGCCGATGAAAAAGGGCTGTTCGAAGCTTGGGATGCTGGTGATACGGCGGATAATTTTCAAATTCATATCCTCTATGCCCCAGAAAACTACCTGAAAACATCTCTTGATCACTTGTTGACACTTGGGAATCGTCAGGAACAACATGGAACGGAGTGACTCGATGACAGAAGCAGCGATGGGTCAACTTCAAACAATTGCCAGCCGGACAGTAGCAATTCTGTGGATCATCGCCATTGGGAGCGCCTCGGTTGTTGTTTGTTTGAGCCTAGTGACGTTACGCGCTAGTCCTCAGGTGAGGAATGATTCGCAAATTGGAATTGAAAAGAAATGGAAAGTACTGCGTGATACTAAAGCTGCGATTGTTCGCACTTTGGAAGCCATCCAAAAGGATCAACACGCGGTACATGAGAAACTGCAACGCACTTCAGGCAACCTTCGTTTAGAGGTGATGG
>CAIWEX010000151.1 GCA_903911795.1 uncultured Schlesneria sp. | reverse complement strand
TCTCCGGTTCCCCAGTGCCCCTGGTGATAATGGAAGACGGCCACCGCATCGCGAACCGTCCCGACGGCCGCCACGTCCTCCATATCCCCCCCTTCAATCGCTTCGAATCGGATATTGATCCCTGCAAAAGCGGTGATCAGGCCCGTGTCGCGTTCGCGAGCAAAGCTGACAGCACTCAGCCAATCGCAATCGAGCCAGCGCAGGCCGCGAGGTTTTCCAATCGATTTTGCCATGTCAAAAAACCTGGCTTCGAGTTGTTCACGTTGAGCACGGAATTGCTTGAGTGCTGTCTGAGCTTCACGGTTACGAAGATGTCGGACCAGCGGGATCGCGCCGAATGCGACCGTAACCAGCAGAACCAGCGTGATTCCCGTTCCCCAGATCCAGAACACGATCGTTTCCTCCACTGCAATACACCGTCAAAGGCCATTCCGTGGGATTCTATCACTGCGAGGTTCGCCGAAGTAGTGGCCAACAGGGTTGCTGATGGTTGCCCTCAGTTCGGTTTGTGCCGTAAAGTGGCGGTTGCAGCAGTTGACTCGATCCCTAGAATCTGAAAAGGTGATTTCGGTGCAAGCAAAGATTGTCCTTCTTCCCGGTGACGGAATTGGTCCGGAAGTTGTCGCTCAGGGCGAGCGAGTTCTGAATCTGGTCGCGCAGAAGTTCGGCCATACGTTCCAGTACACAACCTGCCTCATCGGCGGCTGTGCGATCGATGCGTGCGGCGAACCGCTGCCAGACGCGACTCTCGCTGCCTGCCGGGAATCCGACGCGATTCTGCTGGGGGCCGTTGGGGGACCGAAGTGGGACGACCCCACTGCCAAAACCCGTCCCGAGGCCGGACTGCTGAAGATTCGCAAGGAACTGGGGCTGTTTGCGAACCTGCGACCGATCTTTGTGTCGCCACACCTGGTCGGTTCGTCGCCGCTACGTCCTGAAATCGTTGCCGGGACCGATATTCTGTTCTTCCGCGAATTGACGGGAGGCCTCTACTTCGGCAAGTCCGGAAAAGAGACCAACCCGGACGGCAGCGAAACCGCCTACAGTACGATGATCTACAGTACTCATGAAGTGGAACGAATCGTCCGCCTTGCGGGTGAAGCCGCACGTGGACGAAAGAAGCGAGTCACTTCGGTCGACAAGGCCAACGTTCTGGAAGTCTCGCGGCTATGGCGCCGAGTCTTTGAACGCGTCATGAAGGACGAGTTTCCTGATGTCCAGTACGAGAACGTCCTGGTGGACGCCATGGCAATGTACCTGGTCGCTCGTCCCAAATCGTTCGACGTCGTTGTGACCGAGAACATGTTTGGTGACATCCTGACCGACGAAGGTTCCCAGTTGCCGGGTTCCATGGGGATGCTCCCGTCCGCCTCGATCGGCTCGTCTGGTCCAGGACTCTACGAACCGATCCATGGTTCGGCTCCTGACATTGCTGGTAAGGGAATCGCCAACCCGCTGGCGACGATCCTGGCGGTGGCAATGTTGCTGCGACATTCGCTGAAGCTGGAAGCAGAGGCGGTTGCCATCGAACAGGCTGTTGATCGAGTCCTGGCTAAGGGGTATCGAACGGCAGATCTGGCGGCTGGTGGCCCCAGTGTCGGAACCGTCGAAATGGGCCGGCTGGTCCTGGCAGAAATGGGTTGAAAGTTAAGCATGCAACGGCTGACAGTGGCTCCCAAGCGACGTTACCTGGTTCGGTTCAATCCGAAGCGGGTTCCTCACCTGTTCACCGATGTCCTGATCATCGGTGCCGGGATTACCGGGATTCGCGCGGCGCTGGCGATTGACCCGAAACTCGAAGTCGTGCTGGCAACCAAGGATGTCATCAGCCAGTCTAACAGTGCGTATGCCCAGGGGGGGATCGCAGGTGTCTTCGATCCCCTGGACGATTTTGCCAATCACGTTGCCGATACCATGGCTGCGGGCAAAGGACTCTGTAATCGTGATATTGTCGAAACGGTCATTCATGAAGCGCCGGACCGGATTCGTGAACTGGTGACATACGGTGCGGTGTTTGATCGGGCTGACGGTGAAATCGCCCTCACTCAGGAGGGGGGGCACAGCCATCGCCGAGTCGTGCATGCTCTCGGTGATGCCACTGGCAAGGAAGTGATGCGGGCGCTCATCGACCGCATTCATCGCGAACAGCAGATTGCCACGTGGGAAAAGACCTTCACGATCGATCTGCTGACGCATGATGGCGAGTGTCGCGGGGCATTGGTCTGGAATGCCGAACACGGAAAGACGTTTGTCTGGGCAAAGCAGACAATCCTGGCGACAGGAGGAGCCGGTCGGCTTTTTCGCGAAACGACGAACCCGGAAATTGCCACGGCCGACGGGCAGGCCATGGCGTTTCGTGCCGGAGCGGAATTGCGGGACATGGAGTTCATGCAATTTCACCCAACAGTCCTGTACATCGCCGGAAGCTCACGCCACCTGATCTCCGAAGCCGTTCGTGGTGAAGGTGGACTGCTGCGTGACTGTCACGGTCGTCGGTTCATGCCCGATTACGATCCGGCAGCGGAGCTGGCTCCGCGTGATATTGTCAGCCGGTCGATCACACGACAGATGGAAAAGACGCGTCATCATTGCGTGTATCTCGACCTGACGCATCTGGAGAAATCACTCGTTCATGAACGGTTCCCGCATATCGGGCAGGTTTGTGCCGAGTTTGGACTGGACCTGACCCGTGATCAGATCCCCGTGCGACCAGGCGCGCATTACATGATCGGCGGTTTGACGGTGGATGCCGAGGCCCGGACGACGTTGCCTCGCTTGTGGGCGGCGGGGGAAGTCGCGTCGAGTGGTCTGCATGGTGCGAATCGCCTGGCCAGCAACAGTTTGCTGGAAGGTCTTGTATTCGGATTACGGGCTGGCAGAAATGCGTCGGCTGCCGCTGCGAGTGAAGCGGACAGTTTTACGGCGCTGCCATTGATCACAGATAACTCGCCAGCCCAGCCTCAAGACGCCGGGCTGAAACTCGACGACCTGCTCAATTCACTCAACAGTGAAATGTGGCGCAATGTTGGTATCGAGCGATCTGCGGAGGGATTGGAAGCAGCTCTGCAGCAGGTTGAATTCTGGGATCGGTACGTCGGCCCTCGTGAATTTAACAACACGCAGGGTTGGGAACTGCAGAACATGATGCTTGTCGCTCGCCTGATGATTCGTGCCGCGCAGCTTCGCAAGGAAAGCCGGGGGACTCATTACCGCAGTGACTTCCCAGACACTGAACCTTCTCAGGCCGAGCACATTCCGATTACGGCATCATAGAGGCCACAGCACGCGAGCAGCACCTTGTCCCGACACTACGACCTGGCGATCTCGTCGTCATGGACAACGTGGCTGGCCACAACTTGGCTGGTATTCGTCAAGCGATTGAAAACGAATTGAGTGGCGAAAGGTTGCGACCGAACCGATTCCGTCGAGTAGCTGTCGAGCCCTGTACAGATTACAGTTTCCGGCTAGCTGTTTTCGGGCGGCACTGCAATTCCCTTGTCTCGCGCCGTATGACGCAAGACCGTTCCAGAGAAAGTCAGAATGGCCAGTTGGAGTCGTCGGATTTCGTTTCAGGTGGATGTGGCCGGGATCATTCAGATCATGGGGACATCGCTGTACAGCCGCAGCGACACCCCGATCCGTGAATTGCTGCAGAATGCTCACGACGCCATCCAGCGGCGGCGGTTGAATGACCTTTCCTACAAAGGTCAAATCCAGATCCGAACCGATCCCGAAAAGCATACGCTGGAAGTCAGTGACGATGGGATTGGTCTGACTGCCGATGAAGCTGAAAAGTATCTCGGGACACTCGGTATCGGAATCACCGGACTCCTGAAAGGCCGACATCCTTCAGCAACAGGAGCGACCGCCGGTGGTGAAATGCTGATCGGGCAGTTCGGCATTGGCCTGTTCAGCGCCTTCCTGCTGGCAGACCGCATCATCGTCGAAAGCCGCAAGCTGGGGGGCGACGAAGGAATTCGCTGGGTTGCCGGCGAAGGGACTGAAATCGAACTTGCCTCCTGTGACCGCACCGAACCCGGCACGATGATCCGTCTGGAATTGAAGTCCGACTTCTACAAGCTGGCCGAAACACCGACTCAGATCGAAGCCGCGATCAAAGAGTATGCCGATTACCTGCCCATTCCGATTTATTTGAACGGCATGGCACAGCGTGCCAACGTCATCAATGCTGCCTGGTTCGATACGACTCCCGATCCGGAAGCGGTAGAACTTGCATTGGCCGAGAAATTTAATGAAGCGCCACTGGATATCATCCCGATCAGGATCGAGAAGCCAGTCTCCATCGCCGGCGCGTTGTATGTCACTCCGCAGCGCACTCCCGGTTTTGCTGGAGAACCGGTCGTCACCACGACAATCAAGCGAATGGTGATCTCGCGCGATACTCAAGGGCTGCTTCCACAATGGGCGTCGTTCCTGCGAGGCGTTTTGGAACTGAATGACTGTTCACCAACCGCCAGCCGGGAAGACCTCG
>CAIWEX010000150.1 GCA_903911795.1 uncultured Schlesneria sp. | reverse complement strand
CTGGCGCAGTGGACATTCACGCATCTGGTCAATCGCACCGACGCCTGGGGGCGTTACCACCGGCGCAAGGGGGATGACACAACCTTCGCAGTCACGGCCCCGTTTCGCGACGAACGCGGAAAGTCGTTTCTCGACGTGGATTCTCTGCGAAAACATTACCGCCGGCGCCAACCCTCCGGGCAACTGGGGCTGCACAGTGCCAGTAGTGACCTGACTTCGCGCTGGTTGGCGATTGATATCGACCTGCACGATGAAGAAAGCACTGCCACGCGTGAGGGAAACCTGTTTGCTGCGAAGCGTTGGCGACAGCGTCTGGCTGATCTGGAACTCGACCCGATCCTGATGGATTCCAACGGAATTGGCGGGTTTCACATTTTGGTCGTATTTTCCGAGCCAATGAGTACTTCGAGCGTCCATGATTTTGCTGCGCGATTCGTCGGCGACTTCGCAAGCCACGGTCTGGATCAAGCGCCGGAGATCTTTCCCGACAAACCAAGCTGGGATCGTTACGGCGACTGGCTGCGACTGCCAGGCCACCATCATTCGCGTCCGCATTTTACTCGGGTCTGGAACGACGAGCCATTTGCGGATCACCAATGGCTCGACGGGCATGACGCAATCGACAGAATTATCTCCACGCGTTGCACTTCCGTCGATCGACTGGAGCAGATTGGCATCACCCGGACTCAGCGGACAATCTGCCTCGATTTCGACGGAGTGTTGCACTCGTATCGCTCAGGCTGGTGCGGCGCAGAGGTGATCCCAGATCCACCGATTCATGGAACTCGCGAAGCGGTTGCTCGAATACGACGTCAGTATCGAGTCGTAATTCACTCTGCTCGCTGCCACTCGGAGGCAGGACGACTCGCGGTGGACGCCTGGCTGAAAAAGCACGGGATTGAAGTGGATGAAGTTTGCGAACACAAGCCCCCGGCGATTGCCTATGTTGATGACCGCGCAATTCGGTTTCGCGGTGACTGGGAAAGTGTACTCACCGAAATCCATGAATTCAGAAAATGATTAAGTCGTTGATTTTAGTTCCCATCACGGACTACTAATTTAGGGCGGGCGAGGCTCCCGCCGAGCCGTGATCGAGTATTAGTGTCCAACTCCAACTCCAATTCCGGTTCGGCCGGCGCCTCACCGCCTCACCCTCCCGTCCGGGGATCACCAAACTGACAGCATCCTTCAAGCCACATTGGTGCGGCATTACCGACTGAAATCAAATGAACCGATTTCACACCGACAACGTTGATATTGAAAACCGAGGCGATTTGATGCGAAATACTCCAAATCGCCTGGCCGACGGCTATAATCATCTGGCGGGATTAAGTCTGGATTGGCTCCAGCCATTCGAGTGCATCCCGTGCACAAATATTACAATTGATCTACTTTCTTACCTGGAAATCGACGCATGATGGCCTTTGCCAATGCACCATTGGGGACGATGAGATCAAGCCTGCGCCCCAGGTTTCTCCACATGCGATTTGTGATGGTCCTACTGCTGAGTCAGGCGGTCGCCATGACCTGTCGCGCGGAAGATCAGGTAGAAGAAGCGAAGAAAACCCCGATAGGACAGTTTGTAACGATCGGCGCAACCGTCGACGACATTGTCTATGCAAAAGTCTCCAGTGCAGCGATCAAACTGCAGGGACTGGCGGTTCAGGAAGGACGCCCTGCGTTTCTCGTTTTGCAGGTAGAACCTGGAACGAGCCAGTTTCACCACGTCCAAGGGCTGGCAAAATTTCTAACGTCCGCACAAATCAAGAATGTCACGACAGTTGCCTGGATTCCTGAAACAGTGACGGGCGCGAATGTGCTGGTGGCCCTCGCCTGCCGCCAGATCGTGATGCATCCGGATGCCGAACTCGGAGACATTGGACGTGGTAAGCCCCTGGACCCCGATGACCGACAAGGGGTGCTGGCAATTGCACAGAAACGTCATAACCCCAAGGTTAACACTGCCATCGTCCGGGCAATGATGGACCCCAGCGAGCAGTTGTGGCGAATCCGAGTTCGTTCGACGAATGCCGGAAAAGAGGAAATCGATACTCGTGTTGTGACAAAGGACGAACTCGAAGTCCTGGCAAAAACGAACGTCGAATTCCAGAGCGACGTCGTTAAAGAAGCAGGCTTGCCTGGTCTATTTCGAGGGGCAACGGCCCGCGAACTGGATATTCTCGTTGTGCAGACGGCCAATTCGAAAAGTGCAGTAGGTGACCTGTATGCCTTGCCGCGCGAAGCTCAGCGTGAGCAGTCTGGTGAAAAGGAAGCTCGCAAAGTCCGATTGATCAGGGTCGATGGAATCATCGATCCGATTCAGGAAACGTTCCTCGAACGTCAGATCCAGCGTGCGGTCTCATCGGGAGCTCAGGTGATTGTTTTTGAAATTGATTCGCCTGGCGGGTACCTGCATTCCAGCGAAAATCTGGCCGAAGCGATCATGCGGCTGGAAGAACAGAAGATCCGTACGATTGCTTACGTGCCGCGCGAAGCTTTCAGCGGTGCAGCGATTATCGCGTTGGGATGCGATGAGATCATTCTGCACCCGGATGCCAGGCTCGGAGATGCCGGGCCGCTGGAAATGCGAGAAGGACAACCGTTTGAGCGTGCTCCCGAAAAAATCCTCAGCCCGTTGCGGATCAAACTGGGAGAAATTGCCCGAAAAAAACATCGACCGGAATCGCTCTGTATGGCGATGGCAGATCGCAACCTGAAGGTGTTTCAGGTGACTCATCGTGACAACGGTCGCATCTGGTACATGACAGAGCACGAAGTCACGACATCGGCCGGGGAGTGGATCATCGGACCTCAAGTGCCCGAAACTATGAGTGGAGAGAATCTTTTTACAGTGAACGGAACACGGGCGCATGAAGTCAAACTGGCAGAAGCTCCCGTCCAGGATATCACCGAATTGAAAGGCCGAATCGGCCTGCCTGCCTCTGCAGAACTGCGACCGATTGAAAAGACTTGGGTGGATCACTTGATCTTCAACCTGAACACACCGCGGTTTACCGTCATGCTTCTCGTCTTGGCGATGGTACTGATCTACATCGAACTGCAGTTGATGACGGGTATCCTGGGGATCTTGTCCGTACTCTGTTTCTCGCTGTTTTTCTGGAGTCGTTTTCTGGGGGGAACCGCTGGCTGGTTGGAAATTGTTCTATTCATCCTCGGACTGTCGTTTCTTGGGCTGGAGATCTTCGTTATTCCTGGTTTCGGGGTTTTCGGGATCTCGGGGATTGCCCTGATCCTCGCCTCGTTAGTCATGGCTGGACATACCTGGTCCTACGACTTCGTTTCCAATGCAGAAGGCCTCGCAACCCAGACGGGCTGGGTGCTACTTTCATTCGGATGTGTGGGGGGCTTCGGGGTCTGTACGGCACGGTTTCTGCCTCACGTTCCGATGTTCGAGTCCATGATTCTTGGTCCTCCCGGAGCCACCGGTGGCGAGGTTCAGTTGAGGCCCGATGGGTCAAGAAGCGAGTCGAATGGGCTGGTTCCGATCGGACAGGAGGGAATCTCACTGACGATGCTCAGGCCAGCCGGCAAGGCGATGTTCGAGAATCGCGTGATCGATGTGGTCAGTGAAGGGCCGTTCATTTCCGCGGACGCATCCATCGAAGTTGTCGCAGTTATCGGCAACCGCGTGGTCGTGCGTCAGGCGAGTTCCGTGTCATAGGCTCCGCGTGAATGCCCATGTCGCTTGAACGAGATGAATCGCACGTCGTATGCGAGTACGTTTGCGAATTACAAGACGCCTGAAACAGATAATGGATAGGTCGAATACCGAATGACAAATCAACGCATCAGCCGGAACGCGCTAGCGTCCGGTT
>CAIWEX010000149.1 GCA_903911795.1 uncultured Schlesneria sp. | reverse complement strand
CTCTCCTTAATTTTTGCGAACATCAGCAGGACTCGGCCTCACCGAACCTTGCGACTTCGAGTGAAAAGCCCGTTCTCGCTCCGCGAGACTCGGTCTTTTGCGATGCAGAAGTCGACGATCCAGGATTGTGAGACACTTCCCACTGATCTAAACATCCGCCTTTCGGCGGCTTGGTTCCTAATCCTACGCAGCCAGGCAAGCCCCCGTGGCTTAATCCGAAGCTGACTCGTGTTGCTTCCTTCAAGATTCTCTGCCTGATCACACCTTTCCACTCAGTGTTGGCATTGAATTCTGACGTCTGCTGGCAGCGAGTCAACGAAAACTGCGACTGAAAGACCATACGCATTACGGCGGATCAGCGTTGGAAAATACAGAATTTGAAAGAATTGGATCTGGCGGGCGACTGGGACAATGGGTCAGGCGGATTGACACCATATCCGCCACGAAATATAGAAGTGAACACAAATCGTGAATTCACAATACATTTCCAGCATTTTACGCTCTTCCGGGCGTCCGTCCAAAGTGAAGTCCAGAAAGTCGCCGCATGACCGAACAGCCCGATTCGGATGATTTATCCGAGACATTGTCGTTCTGCGAGCGAACGTTGCAGTATCAATTTCATGATCGCGACTTGCTGCTCCGCTGTCTGACGCATGCCTCGGTCGCCAAGATTCGTCTCGACTCCAATGAACGACTCGAGTTTCTCGGGGATGCCATCCTTGGGGCCATTGTCTGTCACCAGTTGTTTACAATGTATCCAGACAAGACGGAAGGTGAGTTGACTCGGGTCAAATCGGTCGTCGTCAGTCGCACATCGTGTGCGAAGATTGCCACAGATCTGGAACTGGATCGTTGCCTGCAACTTGGCAAAGGACTGTCTGATCACGAATCGATTCCGCTGTCGATCATGGCTGCGGTGTTCGAATCGCTGGTGGCGGGCGTCTATCTCGACGGCGGTTATGATCATGTTAGCGAACTGGTCAGGCGTGTTGTCGTGCCGGAAATTGAACGGACGGTTGAGACGAGTCACGGCAAGAACTACAAGAGCCTGCTGCAGCAATTGTCACAGAAAAGCAATCGAGGGATGCCGAACTACCAGTTACTGGATGAAAAAGGTCCCGATCATTCGAAGTGCTTCAAGATCGCCGTGACGATCGGTGACGATTCATTTGCCCCCGCCTGGGGCCCCAATAAAAAGGAAGCTGAACAGCGTGCGGCCGAAAACGCCTGGTGTCAGATCGAAGGGCTGCAGCCCCCCAACGTGACCGAGTAACTCCGGTATCCGTCATGCGTCCGGACAATGTCCGAGGCGCCGCAGCAACCGGAAGCGTGGACTTGGCTGAAATCCACCTGATCGGTCAGGTGGAAATGGCGGAAAATGGCCTGAGCGTTGACTTCAATCCGCTTCCGGGCGATTGTTTGTCTTGGCGCTACGATGTGGTGGAAAGTATGTCAGGCAGACCTCACGGAAAGTGAATGGAATGGGCTGGGAAGCGGGACTCGTCTTAGTTGTTGTGGTCATGATGGTGGTCGTCCTCGCGATGGAGTGGGCACCGCCTGATTTGTTGACGATCGGTTGCCTGCTGATACTGGTTGTGGGTCAGGCAGTTTTCGGCACGAAACTGTTGCCGGACGTGAATATTGCCTTTCGCGGATTCAGCAGTCCGTCGCTGATTACCGTCGGTGTGCTGTTCGTCATTGTCACCGGGTTAATGCAGACAGGTGCGATGGGGTTGCTGACGGACCGTTTTGTCGGTCGCCCTCAAACCGTTTTCAGTGCTCAGGTCCGACTGCTATTTCCGGTGACGTTTCTCAGCGCCTTCCTGAACAACACACCGATCGTGGCGATGTTCATGCCGGTCGTGGACGACATTTGCAAACGTACGCGGATCAGCCCTTCCAAGCTTTACATGCCAATGGCATTCGCGGCGACGTTTGGTGGCGTTTGTACGATGATCGGCACGAGCACCAATCTGGTGGTGAAGGGAGCCATGGAGAAAGCGGGACTCCCCCCTATGGGCTTTTTCGATATTACCTGGATCGGCCTGCCATGTGCCCTGGGCGGCGTGATCTTCATGTTGTTGTTCAGCCAGAAGTTGCTGCCGGATCGCAAACCTGCGATCAGCTTGAGCGACGATTTGCGCCAATATACGGTAGAAATGCTCGTTCAAGCGGGTGGCCCGCTAGTGAATATCAGCATTCGCGAAGCCGGATTACGAAGTCTTCCAGGCCTGTACCTGGCAGAAATCGAACGCGATGGTCAGGCACTGGCGGCGGTCGGCCCGAACGAAAGGCTCCAAGCCAATGACAGACTGGTGTTTGTCGGGATTATTGAGTCGGTCGTGGACCTGCGAAAAATGCGAGGATTGGCACCTGCCACTGATCAGGTCTTCAAACTGGATACGCCGACATCGCATCGTTGTCTGATGGAAGCGGTCGTTTCCAATCGCTGTCCGATCATTGGTTCTACCATTCGCGATGGTCATTTCCGTTCACGCTACAACTCGGCGGTCATCGCTGTGGCTCGTGATGGTAAGCATATCCCCGGCAAGATCGGGGACATCGTCCTGCAACCGGGCGACACCCTTCTGCTGGAAGGTCATCCTGATTTCGCAACACAACAGAGAAACTCAAGCGACTTCTTCCTGGTCAGCCATGTCGAAAACTCGGAGCCGATCCGACACGATCGATCCTGGATTGCGATCGCGATCCTGGGTGGCATGATCCTGCTGGCCTCTCTTCTCAGTCGTGATGCCACACCAGAACGACCTGCTGTCGACTTCCTGCTGCCTGCCGCATTGATTGCCGCGCTGGCGATGATCGTCACGCGGTGCTGTACGGGGACTCAGGCCCGCCAGTCGATCGACTGGTCTGTTCTGATCGTGATCGGTGCTTCGCTCGGAATTGGTGAAGCGATTTCGCTCAGCGGAGCTGCACGCTATTTGTCTCAGCAATCGATCGTGTTGTGCGGTTCCAATGCGTGGCTGCAACTGGTGGTGATCTATTTCCTGACAATGATCCTGACGGAACTGGTCACCAACAATGCCGCTGCGGTGCTGATGTTTCCTCTGGCTCTGGAAGTTTCCAAGACACTGGGTGTCAGTCACGTGCCGTTCATGATCGCGATCATGATTGCTGCGTCGATGGGGTTTGCCACGCCGTTTGGATACCAGACCAATCTGATGGTTTATGGCCCCGGTGGATATAAATTCAGCGATTACCTGCGAGTCGGCATCCCACTCGATCTGGTCATGATGGCCATCACCGTGGCCCTGACTCCGCTGGTCTTTGCGTTTTAGGTGAAGCCGCCATCACGGTTTGATCTCACCGGACTCCATCAGATAATCGGCTGTTCTGAATCGACCGATACGTAGCCTGTCTCACGACATGACAATCCATTGATGTTTTGCGAACCGGCGGTCCGACCGCCGTGAACTTCTGCATACAAGGAAACCATTCATGACAACACCGCAAAGGGATTACTGGAATTTCTATTCGGCGGGCCGGATTGTCTTCGGTTCGGGATCGATCAGAAGACTGGGCCAATTCATCCAGCCGTGGCATGCAAAACGGGCTCTGATTGTCACTGATAAAGCACTTGTCAAAGCGGGGGTGGTGGCGAGTGTGCTGGCCCCGCTTCAGGCGGCCGGTTTGACGGTCGATGTGTTCGATGGAGGTGAGCCCGAGCCTTCGTTCGCAATTGCGGATCAGGCGATTACATTTGGAAAGAATGCACGACCGGATCTGTTGCTGGGCGTCGGTGGCGGCAGCAACATGGACCTGGCCAAAGTCGTTGCCACGGTCTTGACTCACGGGGGAGCCTGCCGTGATTTTACAGGGTTTGGCAATGTCCCCGGTCCAGTCATGCCACTCATTTGTGTTCCGACGACGGCAGGGACGGGAAGTGAGGTCTCGCACGCGGCCGTGCTGACCGATACCGAAACCCAGATGAAACTCAGTATCCTCAGTCATTACATTCGGCCTGCTCTGGCTTTGGTCGATCCACAACTGACGCTGTCATGTCCGCCGCGAGCAACTGCCGACAGCGGGATTGATGCTCTGACCCACGCCATCGAAGGGATGACCGCAACTCGTTACAACGAGCTCAACGTCCCGGCTGATGAGCCATTTCCCTACGACGGTCAGCAGCCCATCGCTGACTGTATGGCCGAAAAAGCGATTGAACTGGTTGGGAAGCATCTGGTGACTGCCGTTCGCGAACCTGGCAATCTTCCCGCTCGTGAAGGGATGGCGTTGGCCGCGACTTTGGCTGGCCTCGCCTTTTCCAACAGTGCGGTTGCTGCTGTGCATGCTCTTGAGTACCCGCTAGGAGGCGCTCTGCACTGCTCGCACGGTGCCGGAAACGGACTGCTGCTGCCGTATGTCATGCGTTACAACATGTCACTCCGCATTCCAGAGTTCGGTCGCATTGCCCGGCTGCTGGGAGAAGAAACGGCTGGCCTGACGGAAGAGGCTGCTGCCGAACGAGCGATCACTGCGGTCGAACGACTGCGACGCGACGTTGGCATTCCTGAACGGATTCGCGACTTGGGCGGAACCGAAGACCAATTGCCAACATTTGCGAGTAAGGCCTTCGCGATCAAGCGATTGATGCTACTGAATGCACGACAACCGACCGAAGCAGACCTGCTGGAGATTCTGAAAGCGGCCTGGTAAGGGTTTGAGGTCAATAGCTTTGACGCTGTGCTGCACTAATCGCTAAAAGAGAACGTTTTCTCCCTTGGAGATCATCCGAACATGTTTCAGAATCTCAATCTGCCGCCAGGTGTGGCTGCTCCTCCGACGTCCGCGACATTTATTGCATTTACCGAAGGGCCTGCCTGCGACAAAAACGGTGATGTCTACTTCACCGACATTGTCAACAATCGCATCCTCAAACTCGACCCGGCAACCGGTCGCTATTCGACGTTTCGTGAACCGAGCGGCCGGGCTAACGGCCTGTTGTTTGATGCTCAAGGCCGATTGCTGGCATGCGAAGGTAACGAATTCTGTCCGAATGATGGAAATCGGCGAGTCACCCGGACCGATCTGAAAACGGGCAACATCGAAGTTCTGATTGATCGCTGGGAAGGGAAGCGACTGAACGCGCCCAACGACATCGCGGCCTGTTCCAACGGACAGCTATTCTTCACGGACCCCTGTTACTTCGACCGCACGACCATGGAACTCGATCACGAGTCGGTGTATCGGATCGATCCGAACGGGAAGGTGACCCGGGTTCTGACTCAACCACAGATTCAACGACCGAACGGTGTGGCACTTAGCCCCGATGAGCGGACGTTGTATGTCGTGGACAGTTGTCCAGTCGCAGGTGGTCATCGCAAGATCTGGGCTTTCGATCTGGCTCAGGACGGAACACTCAGCAGTCAGAGTTTGGTGATCGACTTTGCGCCGGGACGAGGCGGAGATGGGATGTGTGTCGATTCCCAAGGGACACTCTACATCGCAGCCGGCGTTTCGCGGGCTCGCAATCCTCATGAAACGAATGATGTCCAGCCGGGCGTTTATGCCGTCCGCCCCGATGGCAAGGTGCTGGGACGAATCCCCGTGTATGAAGATGTCATCACGAATTGCACCTGGGGGGGAGCCGATCTGAAAACTTTGTATATCACGGCGGGCAAGACGTTGTATCATGTCCAAGTTGACGTTCCGGGGTGGGTCGTCCATCGTAAATGATGTCGCCTTGTCTGCGGTAACACGTTTGGGGCGGTGAATTCGAAGAGGAGCAATGTGAAGCAGCACATTGGATTGGTTTTGCAGTATCTGGTACTGATAGCGACGCCGCTGATTTCATGGTGGCAACTGCAATTTGGATTCAATTTGATCTGGATGCCGGGCCTGTTAACTGTAGCTGCGGTATTATTCTGGATCGGGACGCGACTGCGCGAATCGCGTTAAGTTCGACGATTGAAAGTTCCGCGAAAGAGGTTGTCCGTGTACGACCGTCTGCGATACATTCTGCTCAGTTTCAGCGTCGCCCTGATGGGCCTGTCGGGGGATCATTGCACGGGGGCAAATCCACCGAAGCCCGCGGCCAAACGCGAAATGCGTGAGACGGCCACCGTGGCGGCCGACAGTAATGTCTTGAAACGATTTGGCACGATCGAAGAGTACGTGCTTGAGAAACGCTGGACTGATGCGATCGAAGTCCTGCAGGAGATTGCTCAAACCGACGGACGCAAGCTCGTTCTCGCCCAACGGGGGGCCGCAGGTGAAACGTCCGTCTACCTGAACATCGCCACACGCTGCAACGTTTTACTATCGAAATTGCCTCCTGAAGGGCTGCAGGCCTATCGTAAACGGGTCGACCCTCAGGCACGGCGCTGGCTCGATCACTGGAAACAGTCACGCGATGAGGCGGACTTGCATCGTGTCGTCCGGGAAAGCTATTTGAGTAGTCATGGTGATGAAGCGCTATGGGAACTGGGTGAAGCCGCTTGGGACCGAGCCGACTTTCCGCTCGCTCGGCTGTACTGGACGCAACTTGTTCCGCTGGGTCAGCGGGCAGAATCGATCAATACGCCAACGCTGCTGAGGTATCCCGACAGTGATCTGGATCAAGCTGAGATCCTTTCGCGGCTGGTTCTTTGCTCGATCATGGAAGGGGATCGTGATCGAGCGACTGCCGAGATCGAGCGTCTGAAGCAATTGTTCCCCGATGCAACAGGACGTCTCGCTGGCCGCACAGGCAACCTGATCGAATTGTTAACGCAGACACTCGAGGAATCCTCAAAATGGGCTCCCCCGACGTCGGCAGATGATATTTCGACATTCGCGCTGAATCCGAGTCGTAATGGACAAAAGCCAGCGGCAATGGAAATTGGCGCGGTCAAATGGTCACACCCGTTGCCATCGTCTCAGGTTGGACCAGTCGCGCCCAATACCACTCCGAATCGCGGGCCGCTCAGTTATCACCCGGTGACATTCGGTGATATTGTGCTGGTCAACAATTCTCGCGCGATCTGGGCGTTGAATTTATTGACGGGTGAACCGGCATGGCCATCCAATCGTGGTAATGCCGAGATTTACCCTCCAGCACCTGAAGAAACCGTTGGCGTCCCAAATCTTCCCTGCAGCGGCGTTCCATTTCACTCGATGACGATTTCCGAGGGGCGCCTGTATGCTCGCATGGGCTCCTCGGTGACCAATCCTGCCAGCGAAACGACAAACGCCAC
This sequence comes from uncultured Schlesneria sp., assembly GCA_903911795.1. Taxonomy (GTDB): domain Bacteria; phylum Planctomycetota; class Planctomycetia; order Planctomycetales; family Planctomycetaceae; genus Schlesneria. The sequence continues at coordinate 1,570 of CAIWEX010000149.1, read as the reverse complement.
GACGGAAATTGAGAGCGAGACACTCGAAAGCGATCTTGTCTGCCTGGATCTGGCCGAGGGTCAGGGAAAGCTGGTCTGGAAGCTGGAGGCCCAGTCGGTACTGAAAGACTGGCGATTCGAAGGTTCACCGCTCGTCATCGGTGGCCGTGCTTATATCGCAGTCAGTCGCCGCCGTCCCCAATTCGAACTTGCCATCGCCTGTTTCGAAGCTTCAACGGGGATTTTGCTCTGGAATCGCCCAGTGATCCTGGCGCGTGGTAGTGTGGAAGAGACACAGAATCGGGTCAGTCATCTGCTGCTTGCTGCCGGGGCCGGACGACTTTACTTATCGTCTGACGCCGGGGCGATCATCGCAGTTAATGCCAGAGATGGACGGGACGAATGGGCCGTAACGTACGAAAGTATCGGTGCGTTACGCCCCAATGCAAATCCACTCTCATACGGATTGAATCCTCCAATGTTTCACGACGGACTCGTGTTCGTCGCTCCCAATGACAGCAATTCGATCTTCTGTATTGAAGCAGACTCAGGTCGCGTGCGCTGGCAGTTGAAGAATGCCGATCCTGTCCGATGGCGACATCTTCTGGGAGTGATTCGGGGGGGAACCGAAGGCTGCCTGATCATCAGCGGTGCCTCGTTGAGTTCCATCGATATCGCTACTGGAAAAATGGTCTATGGTCCCCGCAAGGCGATCCGTCCACCCGCTGCTGAACAGGGATTCGGGCGAGGCCTCATCGCGGGTGACAAGATTCTCTGGCCGACGCGTGAGGCGATTCAAGTCATTGACGCGGCAACGGGAACGCCGCTGGAAATCAAACAACTGAATACACCAGGAAGCGCTCAAGTTGGCGGCAACCTCGCAATTTCGGGGGGACTACTGCTGGTCGCACAGCCCGAGCGACTGGTGGCTTACTGCGATTACAGTTTACTCAAGCAGAAACTGGAGCGAGATCTGTCGCAGCGGATCAGTCCTGACGGAAAGCTGATTGCCGCACTCGAATCTGACAGTTCGGGGGCAGATTGCATGCCGATCGAAAATCTGTACCTGCGGTTGTCGAATCTGGAAGTGCCGCAGGGTGACCTGGAACTTGCGACAGCAACGTTGAGAAAAGGGATCGACACGATTGAAGCCGCCTCCGCAATTGAGACTTCTACGTCCCACTCTCTGCGAACCCGGCAACTGGAGTTATTGCGAAAGGCCGCTCGCCAGTCGCTGGCAGATGCGAATCCAGACCTGGCGATGGATCAATTGATCGAAGCACGAAAACTGACAGCCAATCCCGTCATGGTGGTGACAATCCTGATGGAAACCGCTCAGGCAGAAATTGCCCGGAATCGTCCGGTGGCTGCCGTCGAGATCTTGCAGGAGATTCTAGACGACAGCCAGCTTGGTCGGGCAACGTTTCTTGTATCAACAGGAGCGGCGGCGGCATCGACAGAGATCTCGCGGATGATCAAACTGCGAGGCCAGGCGGTCTATGCGGATGTTGAACGTCGGGCGAGTCAAGAAATCGCCGCATTGTTGGAATCGCGTGATCTGGAAGGACTGCGGCGTGCCATCGCCCAGTAT
>CAIWEX010000148.1 GCA_903911795.1 uncultured Schlesneria sp. | reverse complement strand
ATCGGGCCTTTGCAGATATCGTTCAGAAGAGTCACCCGGATGCACACGTGATCTTTATCGGCGATGGAATTGTTTCTGCAGGAACGACGGACCCGTCAGCCTTCGTTCAGAAAATCAAGCAATTGGCAACTCCTGTCGACGGAAAGCAGTCACACAGAACCTTCCATTCGGTGATGGTCGGTAATTCTCACGACAGCGTGGTCATGAAAGGAATCGCGGCGATCGGGCGCGGGTCGACTCGAGCGATCACCGGCGAACAAACTCCGAACATAATTGCACTCGAATTGCTGAACGAGATCGCTCAGCCAGGCCTGCGCGATCTGAATGTGGAATTCCGCGGCCTGCGTGTCGCGGCTGTTTATCCGGGCGAGTTGCCCAATGTCGCCGCGGGGACTCAACAGATCCTTGTCGGTCGTTACCTGCCCGAAGGAAAGGACCAGTCAGGTGAGATCGTTGTGACGGGGATGCGTGGCAACGAGAAAGTGAAGTATGCGGCCAAGGTCAGCTTGAAGGATGCCGAAGAGGGGAATTCGTTCATTCCCCGGCTATGGGCCCGCGCCCATTTGGATCAGTTGCTGGCACAAGGGACCAACTCCAAGGTGCGAGACGACATCATTCGACTGTCAGAAGAGTTTCACATCATCACGCCCTATACCTCGTTGCTCGTTCTGGAATCGGATGCGGATCGAGAACGATTCGGAGTGAAACGACGGTACGAAATGCGCGATGGCGAACGGTTCTTCGCCGAGGGTAAAGCGAACGCCAACTTTGAACTCGTACAGGCTCAGATGAAGAAGGCCGGGAGTTGGCGGTTCGGGTTGCGGAATCAGGTCGTGCGAAAATTCAAGAATTATGGCCGAAGTGTGGATGAGCTTGAACAGACGTTGTGGCAATTCAGCATGAGCAGCATGGCCGCGATGGTAGGTATGGGCGGGGGCGGAATGGGTGGTGGCATGGGTGGTGGGATGGGGTTTGGAGGACTCGGGGGTGTTGGGAGTGGCATGGGACTTGGCGGTATGGGTGGCGGGGTGGATACCGGGATGGACGGGGGAGAAAAGGCGTTCGAGACAACTCTCTCGCTTGCTATCGAACAGTCTCAATCCGTTATGGAAAATGAAATGGCGTTGGATGGTGCCATTGAAGAGTTGAACCTCGGAGTTACCGAGGAGACTGATGCAGACGGTACGCAAATGGAAAATGACGGCATCTTCGATGGAATCGCCGCTCGAGATATGATCGTGAATGGGCGAATGCCGTATCTGGATCTCGTGGGCCGCATCCCTTCCTATGCAGAGTTCGATCAGGCCACGGGTTCCTATACCGATTGGGTCAATCTTCTCTTTCCGCACCTGGAACGCCATCCAGCGGTCCACTTTCCGCTGGTGAAGACCAAGAACACCTGGTCGCCGGAAGCAATCGCACTTTCCAACAGTCTGCTGCGTACGGATTCAGTGAAGAAGCTGGCCGGTGGTATTGTGCTGAATCGGACTTCAGAGAGTTTTGACCCGGCGTGGAATCGTCGATCCGCCCGTAATACGGATCTGGTGCTCTATTCCCCCACGCAATGGATGTCGAAATCTGGTGATGCTGGGGCGGAGACAGTCGTCAACTTCTGCGGCGGGAAGGAACGAGGAGTCTATTCACTCGCATTCCTGCTCGGTCGGAAACGCCCGCAGGTGGATGCTGACCTTGATCCCGCGATTTTGAATCTCACGGACTACTCTCTCCATTCCCTGCAAGAATTCCATTCCGATGCAACGCCAGTCATTGAGGCTGCAGGTGAGAATCGCGCAAATCTCATTCTGACGGATGCGATCAGCGGCAGATCGAACCGCGTGCTGATCGACACGAAACGCCATGTTGTGTTGAAGACTGAGATTGTCGTCGACGGTCGTAGCACTGGATCAACGACCTATGACGATTTCGTCGAAATCGGTGGCACCTGGTGGGCTCGCAGAATCACTCACGTCGATGCCAACGGTGCAAAAACATCAGAGACGATTCTGGAATTGCAGGTGCTGGACAAACCCCAGTTCGATCAACGATTCCAACAAGAACTGGCTGCACGCGAAGCGACTCAATTCATTCAACTGCCGTTTGTCACTCTCAAAGAATCGCGACAAAAAACGATCGACGGTAGTGCCTCGTTCGATCACAGGCTCGCGATGATTCTGCACCTCGCACTTCGTCAGCAATGGGACGAGATGTGGAAGCATGTGGAAGCCATGGAGCAACAAGGAAAAGACAAGCCGGGACTGCGCTGGATTCGCACATTCCTGCTGATCGCTTCCCGTCGGAATGAAGAGGCGTCAAAGCGATTTGCCGACGAGCTTCGTAAACTGGTGGCAGCACCTCAGCAGTCGGATTTGTACCTGGCGAACATGGCCCTGGATCAGATCAGTGAAATTGTCGCCAAGCCAGAGTTGTTGCCACTCGTGCTGCTGGTGAAGCCAATCTACGACCGCCAGCCAGCAGAGACCGACGCGGTCGGGAATTGGACTGAACGCAGAATTCAATGCCATCTGGGAATGGATGAGTGGGAGCAGGCGCTGGCATTGAAGCGGTCGCTGGCAGAATCAACTCCGTGGAATCTTCATCGGCAATTGGACTACGCCCGCCAATTGACTGAGGGCGGGCAACCCGCAGCGGCCATCGCGTGGCTTCGTCGTGAAATGGATCGGCCCGTCACACGATCCCCACACGAAGACGATTCCCTGCGATCGGCTGTGGTTGAACACTATCGCACACGCGGGGAATGGGGCGAGATGCTGAAGTTTACGACCGAGTGGGTCGGGCGCAACCCTATTTCGACCGGCCACCACTCCGCATATCCCCAGCATCTGATGTCGCTCGTTTGCAACGATGAGCGAGAAATGGCAGACAGTCTGGCCCAACTCTGGCTCGACGACGCTCATGTGGAAGGTCGGCTGACCCCGCTGCTGTTCGCCCGTTGCGATGCTGCTCTCGTGTATGCCTTAGGACACAACCGCTATTTCTCATCGCAACGGGTCGATGAACGATGGTTGGAACCGCTCGCGAAATTCGCACGCGATTTCGTGCGGAATCCACATCACTCCGATTTTACCTGGCGCGTCATGAATCGCCTGCGCGATCAGGACGTGATTGACAGGCTGCGTGGTGAGTTCCTGAACCTCTTGCGGAATGACCTGCCAAAACTGTCTCCAGCTCAGATCCAGAATCTGATCTCATGGACGCTGTCCGGTCGGATGGAGTTGCCCGAACCGCTGCAAGGTCGCCGACAATTGGATGCGTCGGAGGTCTCTGATGAGGTCTGGGAATCGATCGCCACTTCGTTAAAGGGACGCTGGGCAAAGGCTGAGAATCGCGAGGATCAACGGCACCTGGGGGAAACATTGAGATCGATCTACTCTGCACGATTTCACGACTCTCGGTACATTCCTTTCCTGCGTGAGCAGCTTGCCAAATCACACGCCGACGATGTGGTTGAGTATCGCACGAAGCTCTTCAACGCGTTGCAGGAGATCGATTGGAACGCCGAGATCGAGCAGGAAGCATTCAAACTCCTCGGGGATCTCAGCCTCGAGAAAGATCCGGTTGATCGATTGCCAGTACAACTTCCGGCACTGTATCGCCTGGTCGACGCCATGCTCGCAAATCGTATTGCCGTCGCGGAAGAGAAAATCTCGGACAAGGGGGGGCGAAACAAGCTGACTCGAAATGAAATCGCGGCCCAGAACAAACAGATCCGCCAGGCTGCGCTGACCGAGCTATCGGATCGACTTGGTGCCGAAGCTGGCAGGGTCGATGGTCCATTGTCGGGTTGGTTGAGCATTGAGCAAACGTGGCTGGATCTCCAGACAGGGCGTCGCCAACCGCAAGCCTTGCAGCTTTGCTGGAAACTTCTTGGTGATGTGCCGCCGAAGTCGAAACACGAAGTTGATCCTGAGGATGACGTACGAGCCCTCATTGAGCCCGCATTTCCGAATGGCATCGGAATCGAGGAAAAGGACCGCAAGGATGTGATCAGTGCGATCCTGCATCGGCGCGCATTGATCACGGTCTTCAAACTCGCGACAGGCCGAAAGGGATCACCTGAAACCATCGCACAAGTGATCAAATATCTCGACGCTGGTATCGCACAGGAGACATCACCCGTTCCCGCTGACGTCTCCAAACAGACCGCAACGCCAGGCTCGCGATGGCGCAACTCGATGTTCGATTTCCTGGTGGCCCTAGATCGTCCTGAGGAATTGGAACGCCGTCTACGTCAATGGATCAAGGATGACGTGTCGACCGCCCCGTGGCGTCGATATCTCGCACGTCTGCAGGCCGAACGAGGCCTGATCGTAGAAGCGGTGCAGCTCTTCGAGGCATGTCAGAAAGACCAATTGCTCTCTGCCAGCGACTATAAACTTCTCGCCGACTGGTATCAGGTTTTGGATCGCCGCCAGGAGCATGAACGGGCACGGATGGAATCGTTTAAACAGATGCGAGAAGACCAATTGCTGAACCTGCTGGACAGGCTCTGCAATCGCTGGGATCAACCAGATTCCCCAACGCCAGAATTAGATGATCAGACATTGCTCGCCCTGAAGACCCTGTTTGAAAAAGCACTCGTTCCTGAGACCGGCCTGGAATATTTCCGCCGGGCCTATGATGACACGCATGATTTCCGATTGGTGTAT
>CAIWEX010000147.1 GCA_903911795.1 uncultured Schlesneria sp. | reverse complement strand
CCTGCCCTACAGGGCGCTGCATTCCCGCCCGGGGTGAAACGGTACCCCCCCGCCGAGTGGACGACAGGCAAGCGTCGCGGCGAATTGGCACGTCTGACGGACAGGTCCATTATTGACGAAGGCGACCAGTCGCGACAGCACTTTTGCCATCATGCCAGGAACCAGTCGAATCACTCCGGGCGGAATGGTGTTTCACGTGCTCAATCGAGGCGTGGGGCGGCAGCGATTGTTTGACAAGCCTGCTGCGTTTGATTCCTGGGCGAGTCGGATTTGTTGGCAGCAAATTGCAGGAGTGGTGCCCCTGTGAGAATCACTTCATTGTTTCGATTCGTGACCAGTTCTCGGGAATGTCTGCGACAACCGTGACAAGGTCTTTTGAAACGGGATGATGAAATGCCAGCGATGACGCGTGCAGGCCGATGAATCCGTCGACATGCGACCGCGAGCCATATTTATGATCCCCGACAATCGGCCAGCCTTGCGCTGCCAGTTGCACTCGAATCTGGTGACTTCGTCCCGTTTCCGGTTTGATCTCAACTAAAGTGAATCGTCCGAACTTGCGAATGCGACGATATCCTAACCGGCAGTCCTGACCATCGTCATCATCATCTTCGACAACAGAAACGACGTTACGCTGGCGATCTTTCGCAAGGCGATCTGCCAGGACTCCGGCCACTGGCGAGACCGCACCTTCGACGGCGGCGAGATACGTCTTTTCGACACTGCGAACTCGAAACTGCTCAGACAGCCGACTGGCTCCTTTGCTGGTCCGGGCAAACAGGACCACACCCGAAACCGGCCGATCAAGGCGATGGACAACACCGACGAAGATGTTTCCGGGCTTATTGTATTTTCGACGCAGGTAGTCGCGAGCGGCATCAACCAGAGTCGGTTCTCCGGTGTGATCACCCATCGTCAGAAGTCCGGCTGGTTTATCGACCGCCAGACAATGATTGTCCTCGTAAAGGACGCTTAATGAAGCCGTCACCCAGACCCCTCATCACAAAAGCCAAATCGCAACACAACGGAATCCTCCAGTGGAAAGAGAGGATTCGACATCCGTGACAGGATACACAAGGAGTCGCTTGAACACGTACTCAACGGGATTTCCGAAGTCGTCTGAGTCGAGATTTGTCGGGGCATCTGTTCAAATATTCGGATTAGCCGATACGACTGTGTTCACCGGTGACAAACCATGTCACCCGTCAACTGTTTGCCACAGGCAATTCAATATGCTCAACGTTCGCAACCGCTTATTCGTGCTCTGCGTCATCGCAGTGTTGTCTGGTTCGAACGCAATTGGTGCCGAACCCGAATGGCCGCGTGCTCACGAAGAGCTATTTGAAAAGGAGATTCGTCCGGTTCTGGCGGCGCAATGCTGGAGTTGTCACGGTGAAAAAAAAGCCGAGTCGGGACTGCGGCTGGATTCTCGCGCCGCCATCCTGAAAGGAGGCGACCGAGGGGAACTCGTCAAAGTTGCCGATCCTGCCGCCAGCCTGCTGATACACGTCATCCAACGCGATGGCGAATTGCAGATGCCACCCAATGGCCGATTGTCTCCCGCTCAAGTCGCCGCGTTCGCCAAGTGGATCGAATTCGGACTCCCCTGGCCGAAACAAGCGGCGGGATCCGCCATGTCGGTTGCGTGGAGTACTCACTGGGCGTTCCTACCGGTAGGGCGACCGACGGTTCCAGAAATCGCTGACGATAAGATCTCGCAAACACCCGTCGATCGATTCATCCTCAACAAATTGAAAACGGAAGGCCTTTCCGCATTACTGACCAGAGCAGACCGCAATGTGTTGATTCGACGAGCCAGTTTCGATCTGATTGGACTGCCGCCGACCCCCGAAGAAGTCGCTGTATTCGCCAGTGATTCTTCGCCCGATGCGTTCGAACGGCTGATCGATCGCCTGCTGGCTTCGCCCAAATACGGCGAACGCTGGGGGCGATACTGGCTCGATATCGCCCGCTACGCGGATACGAAAGGATATGTCTTCTTCGAAGAGAAATCGTATCCGTGGGCGTACACCTACCGTGACTACGTGATTCGCTCCCTGAACGAAGACAAGCCGTATGATCGGTTTCTGATGGAACAGATCGCTGCGGATCAACTGGAAGATCGCGTCGATGACTCGTCGCTGGCGGGGCTTGGATTCCTCACCGTAGGTGGGCATTTCATGGGGAATGTGCATGACATTGTCGATGATCGGATCGATGTCGTCACACGGGGCTTGATGGGACTGACAGTGACCTGTGCCCGCTGTCACGATCACAAATACGACCCGATTCCAACTCGCGATTACTATTCCCTGTACGGGGTATTTCGCAGTTCAACGGAACCACTGGTACTGCCGCTGTTCAAGACTCCTGTTGATCGCCCAGACTATCGTCGGTTCACCGCAGAACTTTCGGTCCGGCAGCAGAACCTGGACGATTTTGTTGCTCAGAAACATTCGGCTCTGGTGGAAGGGGCTCGCACCCGCGTCGGCGAATATCTGATGGCGGCAAAGACGGCAGGCGACAAGCCCGCGACCGATGACTTCATGTTGATCGCTGATCCCGGTGATTTGAATCCGGCAATGATTGTTCGCTGGCAATCGTATCTGGAAAAACTCGAAGGGCGTGGAGCGGAGTCACAATCCGCGAAGGGGTTCTCACACCCGGTCTGGGGTGCGTGGTTTCAGTTCGCAGCGATTCCGCCAGAGCGATTCCCGGAAGAAGCCGCTCGTCTCTGTGAACGTCTGACATCGCCGAATGGCGACAAAACACCAGCAACCAGATCATTGAATGCGCTGGTCGTCAAAGCCATCTGCGGTACCGCGCCGCCACAGAATCTCCTGGAAGTCGCAAATCGTTACAGCGTGTTGATGAAGTCGATTCATACGCAGTGGCAGTCGGTCTTGCGAGATGCGGTCATCCTGAAGCGGCCGACTCCAACTCATTTTGAAAACACTGACGAAGAAGAAATTCGCCTGGAAATGTATGGCGAGACAGCTCCTGCCAATGTGCCACTCGTCTTCGGCTGGGGCTTTCTGTCGCTGTTGCCAGACCGTGCCTCGCAGGGCCAGTACCAGAAGCTGTTGAAGGATGTCGAGCAATGGTTGATCAATGCCCCGGCGGCTCCACCCCGGGCAATGGTCTTGCTCGATGGGCCAGCGTATGACCCGCGAGTCTTTTTGCGTGGCAATCCGAGTCGACCGGGGGATGCTGTACAGCGTCAATTTCTGTCGGCACTCTCTAGGGATGCCAAGCCATTCTCGATCGGCAGCGGACGGCTGGAATTGGCGCGTGCCGTCGTCGATCCCGCCAATCCGTTAACTCCACGCGTAGTCGTCAATCGTCTCTGGCAACAACACTTTGGAACGGGGCTGGTTCGCACGCCGGGTGATTTTGGAATCCGCAGCGATCCACCGACCCATCCCGAACTGCTGGATTGGCTCGCCGCCGATCTGATCCGAGGCAAGTCAGGCCGGAATTGGACGTTGAAGCAGCTTCATCGCCGACTGATGTCGAGTGCGGTCTATCAGCAGTCCAGCCAGCAGACATCGAATGCTGATCCCGAAAACCGCTGGCTGGGGCGCGCGAATCGAGTCCGACTCGACTTCGAAGCGACTCGCGATTCACTTCTGTCCGTGGCGGGATACCTTGATGACCGAATTGGAGGTCCGTCGAAATCGATTCTCGATGGAGGCTTCCATCCTCAGCGGACACTTTACGCTTATCTGGATCGCCAGGACCCACCAGGGCTGCTGAGTGTATTTGACGTCCCCAGCCCCGCGGCGACGAGTACCAGTCGCGACACGACAACGGTCTCACCACAGGCCCTGTACATGATGAATGGACCGCTGGTCGCGACGGCGGCCGACTGGTTACTCAGACGGCCTGATCTCGCGACGATTGCCAATTCGGACGAACGCGTTCAGCGAATCTTTCAGATCCTGTTCGCCAGATCACCGACGGCAGTGGAACTGCAATTCGCCAAAGACTTTCTGGGCCAGCAGCCATCACCCGCTCATTGGCAGCAGTTCGCTCAGGCACTGCTGCTCACCAATGAATTCGTCTTCGTTGACTGAACTTCCGATCATCAAAAATCGGCGTTCTTGGGTGTACGCGGAAACGGAATACAATCGCGGATGTTGGTCATTCCCGTCAACAGTTGAACTGTTCGCTCGAGTCCCAATCCGAAGCCGCTGTGCGGAACTGTGCCGTATTGCCGAAGTTCCAGGTACCACCAGTAGTCTTCAGGATTCAGACCACATTCCTTCATGCGGTCAATCAGCACCGCATGTTGTTCTTCACGCTGGCTGCCGCCGATGATCTCGCCAATCCGCGGAACCAGGACATCCATCGCCCTAACGGTTTTGCCATCTTCGTTGCAGCGCATGTAGAACGATTTGATCTCACGCGGATAGTCCGTCAGGATCACCGGCTGCTTGAAGTGCTGCTCCGTCAGATAGCGTTCGTGTTCTGACTGCATGTCCTTACCCCACGAAATGGGGTACTCAAACGTATGTCCCGACTTTTCGAGGATCGAGATCGCTTCGGTATAGGTCAATCGAATGAAATCATGGTCGACGATGTTCTGCAGTGATGCCAGTAGCGTTGGTTCAATCCGCTCATTGAAGAAGGCCAGGTCATCTGAACATGATTCCATCACATCTTTGACAATCGAGCGAACAAACGCTTCCGCGAGGTTCATATTGTCTTCAAGTTCATAGAAAGGCATTTCCGGCTCGATCATCCAGAACTCGGCCAGATGTCGCGTCGTGTTGGAGTTTTCGGCGCGAAAGGTTGGCCCGAACGTATAAACATCGCCAACGGCCGTCGCGTAGATTTCCCCTTCCAGTTGCCCACTGACAGTCAGGCCGGCTTTCTTGCCGAAGAAGTCGTGGCTGTAATCGATCGGCCCCTTGATCTGTTGCAGCTTGGCCAGGTCGAGGGTGGTGACCTGGAAGATCTGCCCGGCACCTTCGCAATCGCTGGTGGTGATAATCGGGGTCTGGACGTACAGGAATCCCCGTTCCTGGAAAAAGCGATGAACTGCGGCACAAAGTGCGTTACGAACTCGGGCAATGGCTCCGAAGGTATTGGTCCGCGGGCGCAGGTGAGCCTTCTCGCGCAGGAACTCGAAGCTGTGCCCCTTCTTCTGAAGCGGGTAGGTTTGCGGGTCGGCGGTTCCGAGGACTTTCAAGGTTCGCGCGTGGACTTCCACTCGCTGTCCCTTTCCGAGAGATTCTTTGACTTCGCCAACCACCGCGATGCTGGCACCTGTATGGATCTGTTTGATTAGCGTTGCGTAGTCAGGAACGCTGGCGTCAACGACGATCTGAACGTTGGCGAGTGAGCTACCGTCGTTGACTTCCAGAAAAGCGAAGTCCTGCTTGGATTCGCGTTTCGTCCGAACCCAGCCACGGACATCAACTTCGGTGCCGGGTTGTACGTGCTTGAGAATCTGCACGACCTTGGTACGCATCATAATGACTTCGATCCGTCGAATAGAGGTTTGGGATTGCCCATCAGGATGGCGTCACCGAAGCAGTTCGGCAAGGACTTCCCGGTATGGCATACCCACTGAACCTTCAAACGGTGCAGTCATCAGAGTGGTGATTCACAATTCCTGTGAATGCAACGTCTTCGAAGACTCAGGTTATGCCCGGCCGTACTATATCGGCTGGCGATTGTCCCGTTCCATCGAAGATGCCAATAAAAAAACGGCCCTCGGACGAATCCGAGGGCCGCTGTTCACTGTAGTACGCCAACCTTCATCAGGCTGGTTGATTCACCGTCAGTCAGTCTCGATCAGTCCAGGAGACCGAGGAGGGTCGACATCCGGCTCATCCGAGAAGCCTTCTTCTCTTCTGGTGGTACTGGAGCTGGAGCGGCGTTGTCGGCTGGAGCCATTGCTGGAGCAGCACCGGCTGGAGCACAGCCGTTTCCGCAAGCGGTGGCACAACCCTTGTCGCAGCAACCCTTGACCACGTCATATCCGCAAGCTCGCAGAGCTTGTTCAGCCTGACGAACCACACCACGATCGCAGTCACCCAAGGCACAGGTCAGGGCGGCGACGACTTCGGGGCAGCAGCAGCAGTTCTTGCGAACTTGATCACCGATTTCATCGGCCGCTTCACGGCGGACGCGTTCATCGGCATCATTCAGGGCATACACGAAGGCCGTCATGATTTCCGGGTTGCAGATGCAATCATAACGATTGCCGAGCTTGCGGATGGCGGCACGTCGCTGACGGGCATAGCAAGCCGTCTGCGATTCGTAAATCAACTTGGCAATTGCACAGGGATCTGCATTGCAGCACTTGGTTTCGCAAGGAGCAGCACAGGTCGGAGCACAAGTCGCTGGGGCAGCACATGCTGGTGCACATGCTGGAGCACAGGTCGAAGCACACGAGGTCTTGCAGCACTTGCCGAACAAGCCATGCAGACCCTTGAAGCAGCTGATCTTAGGAGCACAGCACTTGTTCGTTGGGCAGCAGCTGGTCGCAGGAGCGGCACAAGCTGGAGCACAAGCAGCGGCTGGAGCAGCACAACCTGGAGCACAGGCTGGACCACAAGCAGGACCGCATTTCGCGGCAGGTGCAGCACAGCCTGGAGCACAGGCTGGACCACAGTTCGCAGCAGGAGCTGCACAAGCTGGTGCACAGTTGGCAGCAGGAGCTGCACAGGCTGGAGCACAAGCAGCAGCGGCTGGAGCACAGTTAGCAGCGGGAGCGGCACAAGCTGGAGCACAGTTGGCAGCAGGAGCTGCACAGGCTGGGCCAACAGCTGGTCCGCAGTTCGCGGCTGGAGCGGCACAAGCTGGTGCACAAGCGGCAGCAGCTGGAGCACAGTTCGCAGCAGGAGCTGCACAAGCTGGAGCACATCCCTTGTTGCAGTTAGCAACTGGAGCACAGCAGCTTGGGCCAGCGCCACAGCTATCACAGCACGGTGGCTTGATATCTGAGCACTTGCGCTGATAGGTGTGGACCGTCGGGCAACATGGCTTGACGATCACGGGTTTACAACACGCAGGCTGAGCCGTCGTGGCGCAGCATGCCTTCGAGGCGCCGCAGCACCCCTTGGAACCATGCAGCCATCCGGCCTCTGCCAGGCTGGCCATGCTCATCGCAGCGAGCACAGCACCAGTCATCTTGATCCATCGCATAGAAGAACGTCTCCTTCCCTTGGGAATCTCGAACCAGGTCGTCCATAACCACGGAACGTAGGTGTCGGTCAGTCGTGGAATTCCAGGCTGCTGATCCGCGCCGCCTGCGACGCGCGTCGCAATTCAAACGGCTGGGCCATCACCTCGTTCCGGTCGTTACGACCTTTGAACGTACGTCGTCCACAAAACTTCGCAGGCGATGCCACCTCGGCACCGCACCTCGCGAGGCACTAACCTGACTTCGGGTACTTCGCAGCGGTTTGTTTTGGCGGGACTAGCACATTTGATCGGTCTTACAGGCCGCAAGCCTTGAGTATCTCAAACCGTTATTTCGCAAAGCTGTTACGTCAATTTTGGTCCGGTTGAACCGCTCGTAACACCTAGTCAAGATAGGGGTGAGTTTGACGGCAATTTCCCGCGAAAACCGGTCGCCAAAATGTCAATTCAGGTAAGATGCATGCGAATTAAGAAGAGGCCACCATTGATTTTGATCATGCCGATCATGCCCGTGGTAACGACCTGAAACCACCAAATGCCCTACCCCTGCGAGCACAACTGCCATACGCCCGAAAGCCGTCATCTGGATCACGCGCCCGCAAACTCAACCGATCCGACAAAGTTGAACAGTGCCGCACGGCAGCACGCGTTTATCTTGGACTGACCAATAAGTTAAAGGACAGAAGAACGGCGTTGGGAATCTCGGACTCCCGCGTTTTTAACGAGTTGTTTTTGAAACGCAGAGAACGCTGAGGTCAAGGCAATTGGCAATCGCCTTCTCCTGTCTTTGCTCTGTGATCTCCGCGCCCTCTGCGTTTCGAATGTATTCTCGCGAGCTGCGAATTCACATGAGCGCCAAGAAGGAAACGCAATTGAACTTTTCATGCTTTCCCCTTGCGTCTCTGCACCTTTGCACCCCTGCGTTTCCATTCTGCAGGATTTCACTTCCGTCGGCCTTTTGTGGTGTAGTGGCCCGTGACGGCGGAAGTCGTTGGCACACCACCTTTTTCTTGCGCCGAAAAGCGTCAGGAACGACACCCTGACGCAATCTCATATCTGGAATGCAACGACAACAAGCGACTTGTTCACTGCAATGGGAATTCGTTCCCTGCAATCGCTCGTACAATTGCACTGTTATCCAATTCCCCGAGTCCCATCTCAACAGCATGTTCCAGCAGCGCTTGATGTGTTTCTGTCAGCGGCAAGTTTCCATTTGCCTCGTGAGCCGACTGCAACATTAACCGGACGTCCTTAAGATGCTGCGACAACTTGGCCTGAGGAGTGAAATCGCCCGTCAGCATTTTCTCTCCTTTAGTATCCATGATTCGTGAATAGGCCATGCTTTCGCGCAAAAGGAAAAGGGACTGCTGCAGATCGAGTCCCAGTTGCTGGGCAAAACAGAGTCCTTCGGCCAGTGCTGCCCGGTTCAGTCCGAGAACCAGATTCGTGACCAGTTTCATCCGGGCTCCACTTCCGACTGCTCCGGTATGAAATGCCTTCGAGGTCAACCCGCTAAACAATGTCCGACACTTCTCGAACGCATCCGTGGTACCTCCAACCAGAAAGACCGCCACGCCCTCACGCAACTGCTGGCTGCTTCCCGAGATCGTTGCGTCCAGATATTCGACCCCGTGTTCGGCCATTCGTTCTGCCTGAACGATTGCCGCGGCAGGATCACCCGTTGATGTATCGACGACGATCTGTCCAGAGCGGATTGAAGTCACCGCGTTATCCAGCACTGACGCAACTGTTTCATGTGAGGGAAGGCTGAGCAGCACACAATCGCATTGCGAAAAGATATGATCGGTGCTCGTCGCGCAAGTCCCGCCGATCTGAGCAAGTGCTGCTCGGCGATCGGCGGCAACATCCCACCCCTGGACCGGCTTTCCCGCCGCCAGCAATCGCTCGGCCAGAGCAGTCCCCATCAAACCAATTCCAATCAGTCCGTATGTTTGTGGGGATCTGTCATTGGGGGAAATTAAACTCATGGAACCAGTGGACTCGAGAGAGAAAACCAGGAACACGAGAACTATCGAATTCGTCAATGTCTCGTACCAAGGCACAACGGTAGTCCAAAGTGGCAACATGTGCCACCCAACGCAGGTAACGATAACTGCGGCTGAAATCGCGAGGGTTGAGGGGCGAGGCGCCTCACCCTCCCGTCAAGGGGATGCGAAAAATTAATGGGTTGAGTTCCTGCAGGGTTTCCTGCAGCACGTCTTGCCAAAAGGATTTCGCAAGGTCAGGCATTATGGTTGGATGGCATCCCATTCTCGGACGACGCGAGACCATGTGAAATGGCTGGCCTGGCTCTTTCGAGGCTGGAGCTACTGGTTGGGGAGCGGTCTCGCACCACAACCCGAACGATCCGCTCCAGCACGTCCCCAATGTCAGCAGTGCAGTGGTGCCTTACGACTGCTTGCGATCATTGCTCCCTCAGGTCGCCTCCTCACACGCCAAGGACTACTTCGATTCAGGATAACCACAATGCGTGACGCACTGATGAACGAAGCCGTCTGGATGAGAGCACGCTTGGAGCCGTGTACGCTGAAGGTCCGCGCGGTCTCTCATTCCGGCCTACGATCGACATCCAGTCGGCGCCGAAAACGATCTTCGTTCGATCCGCATGATCATCAAAAGTCGATGATCATGCGACATCAATGGACATTTGCGTCTGAGATG
>CAIWEX010000146.1 GCA_903911795.1 uncultured Schlesneria sp. | reverse complement strand
GCCTCCAACTTCCCTTCGGCATAGATCAATGCGATCTGATCGGCAATTTCGACCGCAGCGGCTTCATCAGTTGCGATCTTCAGTGAGTCTGCCAGGGCTTCGACCGCTGCTCGCACTTGAGCATCGGCAATTAATCCACGAGCGGCCCGTAACGCCTCGCGCTGCAGTTGTGGTGGAATCTTTCCATTGGGATTCAACAGTCCGGCAATCAACTTTCGACTCGGCCCCGCCTCAGGCTCGGTTTTCACTAATCCCGACAATCCGACAATCGCTTCCGCACGCTCGCCGAGATCGCGTTTGTCATCACTGGCAATTTCTCGTAAGAGTGTTGCCGAAATTTCTGGTTTCGCCCCTTGCAGCGTCCGTACAGCTTCCATACGTAGTGTCTTGTCGTCTGCTTTCGACAGCATTGTCAGAAGATCGAGATCAAACACCTTGTCGGTCGGGGCCACCAGTCGCATTGCCTGGGCTCGAACGGTGGCCGGTCGCTGCAGATCCTTGATGAGTGGAACGACATAGTTTTCCGGCGGTGTCTTGTCGAAATCTGCCGGATTGCCACCATCCAGCATCTGCAAGGCAGCCAGTGTTGCCAGGAATAGTTCGGCCGTCATTCCATTGGAACTGAGTACCGCTTCTACCTGAGGTCGCAGGTCTTTCATCTTCTCTTCCGCGACCCACTGTACTGCGACACGACGGACATCGGGATCGTGGTCGTGCAGAGCAATCCGCAGCAGACTGTCATCTTTCGCACTCTGTTTTCTTGCCGCAAGCAACATGGCAATCCGAGCGGGGATCGAAGCGTTGGAACCGGGTGTCAGATAGCTGGCAAAGTGATCCTGCTTGAACTGACGGGCCAGCATCGTCACCAGGACCGAATGAACAAATGGATCTTCGACAGACGAGACGAGTTTGACGAGATCACCGCCCGGAACAAATGTTTCGCGAGCCAGCATGGGTAGCAGTAAATCTTTGTCCGGCTGCTGATTCCTTCCTTGAATCAACATCTCTGCAAGGATTTCGCGAACATTGTTTCTCGCCTTACGACTTCCCTCTGCGAAAGGTGGTTTGTCCTTCGGATCCGCCAAGTTTGGCAACGTGTCAACAAAGTCTGCAAGAGCATCCTTGGCCTGCTGTCCCAATGCGATCGCCTTCGCACCTTGGCTCCAGAAGACTTCCAACTGCCCGCGCGGCGTGACAGGTTCGCCGCGCGACATCTGATGCGCCGCCATTCTGCGAACCTCGCGCCGGGGCGAGTCCAGCAGCGCAGCCTGACGCGTCGGTTCCAGAGAAGGAATTTCAGCCAGATTCACGACGGGTGTGGAACGCGGTGTGGCGGGGCGAATTCGCCAGATCCGACCATGTCCATGCAACTTGTAGTCTCGCAAGACCCAGTCGGTGCAATACAACGAACCATCTGGCGAGGTCGCGATTCCAACCGGTCGAAAGTTTTCTCCGCCGGTAATGACCGGTTCCGCAAGTGCAGTCAACGAAGTCCCGCGAGGCTTCAGGCGAAATCGGTCGATCCGGTGATCCCCCCAGCTTGTCACGAACAGATTCCCAAGATATTCCTCAGGAAGACCATCCGATTCATAGGCGAGAATTCCTGAGGGGGCTTCACCGGTCCCTCCGACCATCGGTAATGTTCCAGGAACTTCCCCATCCCAACTGGTGAATGGGTGTAGCCCCTTGCGACCGTTGCGAAAACGATATCCATAATCCCCGTCCGGGATCACATGAATCAGGCGGCACGGAGGACGACTATCCGGATCATTGTCGACGCTGAACAACCGACCAAATGCATCAAATGCGTTGGCGTGCGGGTTCCAGAATCCGGTCGCGATCTGGCTGAGTTGCGACCCGTCCAGGCGACAGCGATAGATATTGCCTGCGTCCGTACCGGCCAGCGTCGTTCCGTCGGAGCCGATGATCTTGAAACCTGCTCCCAGGTTCTCCCCGAATCCGAAGTACAACCAGCCGAGTCCATCCAGAGCAAATCCTGCCAGTCCGTTATGCGGATAATTCCCTGTCGTTTCGAGATGGACAATACGATCATTCCGATCCGCCACGTCGTCTCCGTTGTCGTCATGGAACTGACGGATCTCCTTGCGAGTGGCGATATATACCGATTGCTTCGGAGCAGGTCGATCCGCGGTGGCTGAAATCGGAAACCAGAGCGGACGGACCATCACACTCATCGAGTGAATCAGTCCATCCGTGAAGACAACTATTTTGTCCGCGCTTCCATCGTCGTTGGTATCACTCATCACGAGAACACGGTCTGTCGGATGCCCCTTGTAGCCTTCGGGAGGGAAATGCGTGTTACTCTCAATCGCGAAGACTCGACCACGGTAGTCAACGTCGAGCCCCGTCGGAGTGACGATCTGTGGATGCTCGGCAAAGAGTTCCACTTTCAAGCGAGGATCCAGCGACTTGGGAGGTTCATCCGCCCCGAACAAAGGGACTGACAAATTCAGCGTGAACAACAATACGAGGTGCTTCAACATGGTGTGGACTCTCTCGTCAAGACGCATTCCAATCCGCAAGTCGTTTACCACAGTATCAGAACTGAATCGTCTCTTCACCAAATCGTGCAATCAGCCGCTCCCGATCGGCATCGGTCAATCGATTTTCATCGCCGAGCCAGATCCGAGTATTTCTAGGCAAACCCTGCGAGGACGCCAGTATTTCTGCGGCTTCGGAATCCAGATCAACGCAGTAAAGCTCCAGGGTCTGCAATCGCTTCAAATTGTGCGACATCGCGATGGCCGAAATTCCTTTCGTTCCAATCGCGTTGGAATTCAATTTGAGATTCCTCAGATGAACGGCGACAGGAGAATTCAACAGCGATTCGATGCCAGCATGCGTCAACAAATTGTATGAAAGATCCAGATCCTCGAGGTCGAGAAGTCGCCCCGCACTGAAAATGATCGACACGCATTCGTCATCAAGCTTGCTGAACCTGAGATCGAATTGTTGCAAAGCTTGTAACGGCAGCTCTGCGAGTTCTGCAGCGAAGGACTTGTCAATCGGCAACGATTTCAGCGTTAACGACCGCAATTGTGCAACCCAGTTTGCATCGCGAATGGCTGCAATCCCCGCCGCAGAAACGTTCACGCCTTCGAGATCGAGTAGCTCCAGTCTGGAATGAGTCATCCGCCCTAAAGCCGCCAGACCGGTGCTGGTAATCGAATCTCCAGACAGACGCAATTCACGCAACTGAGACTGCTCAGAATCAGCGATCAGCCTCAGTCCTTCATCATCCAGATCACAACTTCGCAGACTCAGGTGACTCAGTCGTGGCCAAACAGGCGAATCGACAAGCACTCTAACCAGATCCGTACCGTCATCATTACCATCCAGATCCAGTTCGACGAGGCTGCTCAGGTATGGAGAATTCAGCAGGGTCTCCAATTGATCAGGAAGGACATCGAGATACCCCAGCTCAAGTGCGGCGATCTGTGCCATTTGCGGAATGTCTGCCAGTTCATCGATATTGACAGACTCGCAATCGAAGCTCAGTCGACGAAGGAATGGGACCGCAGCAAACAGTTCCTCTGCCCGTTCCGTCAATAATTCAAAGTCCGTGATACCAACTTCACAGATAAGGCCACGATCGATCCAGAAAATACGTTCGTAGGGAAACAGGTTCAAAGCCGTCAATGGCTCGAACCACTTTTCAATGTCGGCACAATGCAAATCAGACCAGCGATCATTCAATTCCGTGAATCGAGGATCATCGGGGGCGGTCCGGTCGATCTCTCGATCGACGCGGATGAATTCCCCTTGAGAACTTCCCTGCGACGTAAGCCAGTCGGCATAGGCCAGCAGCGGCACATCGTCCTGGAAATCATTAAGGACGGCTCGAATCAATTCCCACTCTTCCGGCGACCGCGAAATCATTGCGGGGCGCTCTTCTGACGATCGCGATCCATCACGGCCGCGTGCAGCATCGTAAAGCCGCTGTCCTTCGGCCGCTTCTTCCGGAGTATCCGCAGTCCAGACCATCGTCCCGGCGGTCTCTTCCACATAGAGCAAGGTTAATTGTCCACAGAGGTGAGTCTTTGTGGGAGCAGTGATCAAACGCTGGTGGATCGGCTCTGGCGAAGGTTCGCCTTTCGATGACATGAAGAAAGATCCCAGGTTTCGATCACCCATGTGAAACACATATTCCTGCATGTCCATTCATCTCACTCCGGTCAGATTGACTCCGCTACCGATCAGAAGATTGTTCTCGTAGACCCAGCGGTACAGCCACCCCTGTTTTTCAGGTGGCAGTTCCCGGATTTCGTGAAACCCTGCGGCCTCAAACCAGGCCCGAAGCTCGGCCACCGTATGGTGATACTGATACTGCGGAGCATACCAGTCAAATGTGTCACAAACGCGGTTCTCGCGGTTGGGATGAGCACTGAAGTTGATGATCTTGTTCAACGTCTTGTTGATCACGGGAAGTCCCCCCAGCCACGCTCCCCATTCACACCATCGCTCCAGTTTCTCTGAGTCCATCTGGATCGTGCGAGATCGCAGGGAACTGTTGATCAATTCCTGCCACCACTGATTGCGGCGATAGAGCCAGACCGAATAACGACCTCCTGGTTTCACGAGCTTCGCGACGGCATCGAAGACGGACTTCGTATCCGCATCGTGGTGCATGACGCCGATCGAAAAGACAAAGTCGAACGACTGCGGCTCAAGTGGTAAATGCTTCAGGTCAGCCTGCACGAACGCCACATTGGGCAAGTGAGTACAGAGCTGCCGCGCCTTGGAAACGGCTCCACTATGATCGGCCCCGATCACAGTCGCTCCGGCCTCACCGCAGACTTTGCTGTAGCGTCCGCCACCGCATCCGGCATCGAGAACCCGCAACCCCTTCAGTTCTGACAGGGAAATCCCCGTCTTGGCCTGAAATGTGGCACGATCTTCATCGTCGTGAGCGACTTCATATTTGTTCCACTGTCGCCCGAAACTGGCCAGATGCTGATCCCCCGTAAAACGGGCAATCTCTTCGACGATGGGAACTGACAGTTTACACGTCGTACATTCGATTCGATCGGCATTCCGCGCGAGCCCGGATTGGCAGGCCGGGCAACGAAGAACAGAGACCAGTTCAGACTGAGCGGCCAGTGAGCTCTCCATCAGAACTCAATCTCCAATAGATCTTCGGCCAGAATGGACTGAGGAAAAATCGAGCGGGCAACGTCGATGCCGATCGCATCGTCATCAGGTCGCTGCGGGTCGATGTGCGTCAGATAGAGCCGCCCCACGCCAGCCTCTTTGGCCAGTTGAGCCACTGCTGACGTGTGGCTGTGCCCTGTCGGCTGACACCATTGAGCCATATCGTCACCAAAGTTGCACTCGTGGATCAACACATCGGCACCGCGAATGAATTCGGTATACGAGCCATCGACGGTTGTATCGGTGATATACGCCAGTCGATGCCCGTCAAGATTGAGGAGATACCCTCGTGATCCGCCAGGGTGCTTCAAGGGATGGGACGTGATTTCGGCGCGACCACCTGCAATCGAAACTCGATCCGAAAGCGGTACAAACTCAAATTCAGGAAGTACCGGGAAAATCGGCTGAGAGAACAGGTGTGTTTTGACAGCGTCGATCACATGCGGTTCGGCATGGATTCGGCAACGCGTGATTTCCTTCTTCAGCATCGGGACTAACAGGATTGTCAGTCCCATGACGTGGTCGAGATGAGCATGAGTCAGAAACAGATCGACTTCAGGTGACTTCAACCGGCTGGCAACCCGGAAAACACTGCTGCCGGCATCAAACATCAGTCCCAGATCAGGAATCAATAGCGACGCAGTCTCGCGCCGTTCGTTCGAGTGGTATCCGCCGGTACCGAGAAAAATCAGTCGCATAGATACTACTCCGGCCAATCCGTTTCAGCGGGGTCTTCGCACGGTGCTTTTTTCAGTAGTCAGCGAAGGAAACGGAGAAATCCCACCGAGACCAACTCGGTGGGATTCATTCCGAAATCACGTCAATTTTCGTTCGCGAATCCAGTCCGTGTGAGACATTTCTCCGCGAGGCTTGTCAGTTCGCTCGTAAGTGTGAGCCCCGAAGTAGTCACGCTGAGCTTGCAGCAGGTTGGCAGGGAGCCGACCATTGCGGTAGCCATCGTAATAGCTCAAGGCGGCACTGAAGACCGGAATTGGCAACCCCATCTGAACTGACGTTGCAACAACGCGTCGCCAGCTTGGCTGAGCTTTATCGATCGCAGCCTTGAAGAAGTCGTCCAGCAGCAGGTTTTCCAGGGTTGGGTTCTTGTCGAACGCCGCCTTGATATCTCCCAGGAACCGCGAACGGATAATGCAGCCACCACGCCACAGCAAGGCAATATTGCCATTGTTCAGCTTCCAGCCAAACTCCTTGGCTGCCGCGTCGAGTTGAACGTAACCCTGGGCATAGCTGCAGAGCTTCGAAGCGTACAACGCCTGGCGAACGTCTTCGATGAACTGCGCTTTATCGCCAGTAAATTTGGCGTCTGCAGGGCCCTTCAGGACTGCACTGGCGCGAACGCGAGCATCCTTCTGAGCGGACAGACAACGGGCATAAACGGCTTCGGTGATCAGCGTCGTCGGCACACCGAGGTCGAGCGCATGCTGGCTCATCCACTTGCCTGTCCCCTTCTGCTGAGCCGTATCCAGAATCATGTCGACGAGATATCCGCCCGTCGCCTTATCCTTCACGGTGAAGATGTCGCGAGTGATCTCGATCAGGTAACTTTCCAGTTCCCCTTCGTTCCACGACTTGAAGACGTGATAAAGTTCATCATTCGTCAGGCCGAGCGTGTTCTTCAGAATGAAGTAGGCTTCGCAGATGAGCTGCATGTCGCCGTATTCAATTCCGTTGTGAACCATCTTCACATAGTGACCTGCTCCGGCTTCGCCGACCCAGTCACAGCAGGGAATGTCGTTGTTCGGTCCGACCTTCGCCGAGATCTTCTGGAACACGTCTTTCACAAACGGCCAGGCTTCATGGTGTCCGCCCGGCATGATGCTCGGGCCTTTCAAGGCTCCTTCTTCACCCCCGGAAACACCTGTTCCAATAAAGCGAAGTCCGGCAGCCTTCAAGTCAACGTGGCGTCGGTTCGTATCAACAAAGTCAGAGTTCCCGCCATCGATGATGATGTCTCCGGGAGCGAGCAGTGGCTTCAGTTGTTCGATCACGCCATCAACAGGAGCCCCCGCCTTCACCATGATCATGACGCGTCGTGGTGACTTCAGGCTGCCGACGAATTCTTCCAGCGTATGATAGCCCTTGATCCGTTCAGCGGTCCCGGCATGAACCTTGTCTGCCGGTTCGTTCTTCAAGCCACCGACGAAGGTGTCCGTGGTCTCGGTCGTACGATTGTACACCCCGACCGAAAAGCCATTATTGGCCATGTTCAAAACCAGATTCTGACCCATGACGGCCAGACCAACCAGACCAATATCGTTCTGCGACATGACTGAAAAAAGATCCTTTCCGAGATTTTTGCTTGCCTCGCGACCAGCCCACAAGGCCGGCCCGTATGTTCGTTGTCTTGGCGAGCCAGATGGCCCACCAATTACGTTCCTCAATTTTCAAATGTTTCCTGAACCGTGATTTGAAACCCCGGCAGGTGGTTGTCTCCTGTGAGGAGATCTGTTCCCGAATACAACTTTGGCCGGTCATTCGGACGGTACACCGTCACCGTCTGAAAAACAGGTTCGACGACCCAGGTCAATGGGACGCCAACATCCAGATACTCACGGACTTTCGCCAGGACCTCGTCTTGCTTGTCGTTGGGTGACAGAATCTCCACAGCCAGAATCGGTGGACCATCAACCATCCGTGTCCCATGGTCCGACCGGGAAACAATGTAATGACTGGCATAAGCGACATCGATTCCGACAGCCGATGCTGGAGTCCCCCGCAGTACAAATCCCGCTTCACCGGAAAACACCATCCCACGTGGCTTGGGTTGTGACATCACCCAATTTCCAATCAATCGCGAGATTGCTGCTTCACAGGCAGCATGCCAACGATTGCGTCGAGTCATGGGTCTCTCCCATAAGCGTCCCTGAATCAACATACGATCGACCCCTTCATCGTCCGCAAGGACCATGAATTCGTCGAGTGTCATCAGATGTTGGGCCGCTTCAGGCAGCGTTGTGATCATGGTCCGTTCCACGTCGATGAGACTATGCTTTCGCTCTGCATTCGCACCCGAATTTCTTGATTTTTCCGCGAGCGCCTGGCCTTCAACGCGAAAGCCAGACGCTCGGAATTCAACATGATACCGAACTTGCGAACTACCGCTGGATACGCGCTGAGCCTCCCTTGGCAAAGGCTTCAACCTGCTCCAGCGTCGCCATTGTGGTGTCGCCTGGGAACGTTGTCAGCAACGCACCATGAGCCCAGCCGAGCTTGATCGATTCTTCAGGTGACCTTCCATTCAGCAGCCCATAGAAGAAACCGGCTGCAAAACCGTCGCCGCCACCCACGCGGTCGTACACGTCCAGCGCACACGTTGGGGCCTGGTAAGTCTTCCCTTCGATCCAGCACACCGCACTCCAGTCGTGGCGGTTGGTCGAGTGAACTTCACGCAGCGTCGTCGCCACTACCTTGACGTTTGGCAGTTGCTTGACCACGTCGTCCATCATCCCGAAGAACGCGGAAGGATCGAGTTTCGATGAGGACTCGACATCCTGGCCCGTCAGGCCCAGCCCCTTCTGCAGATCTTCTTCATTCCCGACGAGAACATCAACGTGTTCGCAAACCCGTCGCAACGTCGCCTGCGCCGTTTCCAGTCCACCCGAGATTTGCCAGAGTTTCGCACGGAAGTTCAAGTCAAACGACGTGATTGCTCCGGCGGCTTTCGCGGCCTTCATTGCTTCGATAACTAACTCTGGAGTCGTCTTTGACAGTGCCGAAAAGATCCCGCCGCTATGGAACCAGCGTACGCCGCTGCCAAAAATCGTTTTCCAGTCGAAATCGCCCGGCTTCAATTGAGCGGCCGCTTCGTTACATCGGTTGTAAAATACGACCGGTGCTCGAACGCCCAATCCCTGATCGCTGTAGACCGTGGCCATGTTGGGACCGGTCACGCCGTCATGTTCAAAACGCTTGTAAAACGGCTTGACTCCCATCGCCCGAACGCGTTCCGCAATCAG
>CAIWEX010000145.1 GCA_903911795.1 uncultured Schlesneria sp. | reverse complement strand
CCTTGATGCCGTAGTTCCAGGTACTTGGACAGAATATGAATCGAGAAATCGATTCCCAGTCCAATCAGGATGGCGACGAAGGAAACGGACAGGATGTTCAAATGGCCCACCGCCAGCGTGGTGTAACCGAATGACCAGGCCATCCCGACTGCCAGCATCAGCAGTCCCAGCATCGGATGCAGGAATCCACGGAATCCCACGAATAGAATGATCGCCACACCGAGGTACGAGATGATCGAAGCCATCATCGAATCGGCTTGTGAGCGACGCATTTCGTCGTTTTCAAGAACGGGGATCCCCGTCAGAGTGATCTTCGCATCCGGGAACCGGCGAGCAACCTGGGTGATCATCTGCCGCAACCGGTCGATTGCAGCGGTGGCCCCTTCAAACGAACTGGTCATGTCCACAGGCGAAGCCATGACGAAGCCCATCGTCCCGTCATCATTCAGCAGATAGACGGTTTGATTCGCCTGCTCGCTCATCTTCGGATCGACCGGAAGGACATCCGGCCAGGGATTCGTAAAATCGTTCCGGTCCCGTAGAGTCGCAGCCAGACTGGCGGAGAGCCGGTCGGCGTGGATCATCAGAACACTGTCTTCGAGCTGACCACTCTGATCCAGACGCTTAAGCTGGCTGTGGATGCGAGGAACAAGTCCATCGAGCCGAATCAAATCCCAGCGGCCATTCAGAACCGGTCGGTATTCTTCCAGACGTTCCAGCCCGCTGATCAGTTGATCGGGGGCCAGATACTGCAGCCCCTTGGCGGCCAGATTCCCCGGTTCGACCTTGTACAGAATGTTCGTGAATAGCTTGGGGTCGGCTTTGAGTTGTCCGCCGATGTCATCCAGTACCTGCTTGATGGTTTCAGGCTGTTTGGATTCGACGACGACAACCATATCTGAACTGTCGCCGAAACTTTCGGTGTAGTTCTTCCACCGTTTCTGAAATGTCGCAGCGGGGTCAATCAGGTCGGCTCGGTCAGTCTTGAATTTGATGAAATAGACCGTGTAGGCGACGCATCCAATACACGACAGAAGAATCAACAGGACGGTTGTCCGAGCGCGACGGGACGACAGGTCTGTGAGCCAACACAGACACTCCGCGAGCATTGATCGCGATTCCTTACCCTCGGATTTCACATCCATGCCAAGTCCCGACTCTGCACAATTTGGGGAAGATGCGAAGTCCGACAACATTCGGAAACCGCGCCCCAAGGTCGGCGCGAGATTTCCGGTTTTGTCGAATCTGCCGAATCAATCCATCGGCTGATCGTCCCGAAGAACTCGACCTTGCCGACAAATCGATCCTGACTTTTTCGTATGACCATGGAACTGTCAGGCACGACTTTTTATCCAAGTGGTTATGCATTCAGGAGTTGCCAGTGAACAAATCGACTGGAACCCGTGAAAAGATCATATTGGCCCGTCGGAAGGGAGGCAAGTTTGATTTCCATGTGCCCCGCTTTCATCTTCGCGAAAACCAGCAGGAAAAACAGTCCCTTTCCCTTGAGATTCGGTAAGGGATTTGAAGATCGGCAGAAGTTGCCGTGAGAAAAGCGTCGTCAGATCTGTTCCTAGTGCTTGGTTCTTCGTTCTTGGTTTCGTTGTAGAACATCGGATGGTCTTCGTGAATCGTCTTCGTCGCAATGCCTGCATCGATCCCCTGAAGCCCCTTGAACTTACCCACACGACCGTCGAATCCAGCGAATTAAATGCAACGAAAACGAATAGGATTCTGCCACCTTTCGGCCGAACGAGACCTTGGGCCGTAAACTCCCTGTCCTGCCGTCGAATGGAAGGTGGATCTCAGTGAATCGATGTTGGACCGCCAGATAGAAACTTTGATCAATCACCAAAGTCCTTGTCCGGCAAAAATCGAAATGATCGTGGATCCGACCCCTGATGCGCTGATTAGTTTCATGCTCGAAGTTGATCAAGGATCGAGGGATCGAGGATTTCGTGGTCCTTTGCCAGCAGCAGCACTTTGGACATCACTTCCGCGGTACGCGGATCGTCGTCTGCAAATGGCAGGAACAAGCGGCCTCGGTGCTGGGAATGGACCGGGACGATGCACACGGCACCACCTGGCATTCGATGGACCGTCCCACTTCCCAGGTGAACTGTGTACTGTGACAACTGTCCGTCGATCACCGCCTGATTTGCTTTGAAGCGGACGTTTTTCAGAGACAGCAACTGGCATGTTTCCCGTAACAGATTCGTCCGCATCTCAACGGTCGATGCCGTGGCTTCGGGATCAACACCTCCTGCATGCGCGACGCTCACGACAAGGTCCATGTCGCGCATCACTTCGCTGAAGAGTCGCGCCGGGACCTTGGCCAGCGGGATCGTGGAGTAGTCGTCGCGCTTTGTGAAATAGATCGAGCCGATAGTCAGGCCTTCGACTTCCACGGGTGTCGTAAATCCATAATCGAACGAAACTGACGCGATGATGTCTTCATCATGAAACGTCTTGAATACTCCTTCATCTGTATTCCAGCCCCGTTGGCCCCACAAGGCATACGCCTGACGCGGATTGACCTGCTGACCTGCATACCGCTTTGAGCGATCGTTGTCGGCTTTCTCCTGTTTTGTGACGACGTACAGTTCGCGGAAAATCTGCTTGAACGGCTGGACTCGTTCCTGCTGAAAACATTCTCGCTGCCATTGATCCCATTCACCGGATTTGAACAAATCGTAGGGGTGCGCGATGCGAAGCTGAGCCGACTTCTTGATCGGCACGGTCTTGCCAGCATGATTCCGCAGAGCTTTTCCGTTCTTGTCGGGATAACCGATGGAATCCTCTGCAACGAAAACCAGTCGTGCCAATAATGGCGCGACGAGTGCATGTGAGCAGAGCGAAACCAGTTCGGTTGCTGAAACAGCCTCACCGCGGCACATCATCGCTTCCAGCGATTGTCTCTGCCGTGAAACTTGTCGCTTCAAGTCTTTGGCGCGTTCAAACAGCTCCGCGATTTTCGGATCTTTCTTGACGGCAGGCGGGGCCGACTTCAGAACCTTTTCCGCGCGAGCCACCAGAATCTGCGGCTGCGTCTGCTCGTCAATTGACAACGTCACTGTGACACCATCTTTTGAGACAGAGACCGACCCACGTGCCAGATCTTTCAAGGCCTCGGCACCGAGCGCCCATTCCAATCGAATCGGATCAGGAAAGCCGGCTGTTCCTGCCAGATTTCTCAGGCCGATCTCGAGGGATCGCAATGCTTCGGGCTTGGTCAGTCCGCTCAGCGTCTTGGCATAGCGGCCATAGTCCTGCAAGACGTCGAATCGCCGTTTGAGTTCCGTGTCGCGCCGGGCACCCGCAGGGAGTGGGAACAACCCGATCAACCGGACGTTTTCTTTCAGGTACTTTGTTTTGACGCCAGCAATCAGGTCGTCGAGATTCGCTTCGCCCAGCAGCACATCTGCCAGAAGTTGAGCTTTTTTGGCCTGACTCGCATTCGCCGCATACCGGGCTGCGATGGTAATTCGTTTCCAACGCGTTGCACCCAGTTCGGCATGAACTCGCCGGAACCAGGCGACATCAATCGCGCCGTCGTTGCGTTCCTGTTCCGTCAGGCTGGAACGTTCGAGGATCAATCGTTCCCAGGCAGACAGCTTTTCGGGCCGTTCGAATGGTGATGACTGGTTGCCCGTTTCATCCGTGGTGTCGTCATCGTCATCTCTGTCTTCGTCATCGTCCAGGTCGCTATCGTCGTCTTCGAGACCGGCTCCTGCTGCGGCCCGATCGGCGACATCTGAACCCCAGGATCGCATGTGAGCGAGGAACCAGTAGATCGCTTCGGCCATCCCCTTCCACTTGAAGCAGGCTTCAATGACTTTGACCCACTGTGGTGCCAGGAATGCGAGTTCAAACAGCCGCTCTTCAGGAAAGGCTTCTGCTTTGATCGCTCGTTTCAGTTGCTCAACAGCATGCTCTACCGTTTCGTCAGCGGCCGGGTAAGTCACACTCGCCAGACGGGTGAGTGATTGAGCGCGGCTTTTGGGATTCGACGAATAATAGGGGGCCGACTTGAAGCCCACTTTTCCCAACACCGACAGAATGCGGATCAAAATTTCGATTCCATCCAGCGACGACACGCTTTCAGTGGCGGCTGTCAGGACCGTTGGGGCTTCGCCTCGTTGAAGTTCTGTGTCGAGAACCGTAGCGACACAGCGATGGACGAGATCTCGAACTTCGGGATGCTGTTGCAGGAATCGCTCGTCGTCGGAATGAAGTTTCCGGCGAGTCAACAATTGCAGAGTAGCAAACTCTTCCTCGTTGTAATAACCGCGTCCTCGCGGTCCGATCAGATCCAAAGCGACCTCATACAGATTCGCCAGACCCAGAGAATAGGCACGTCTCAAGGTTTTCCAGTCGGGGCGTCGGATCGCAGCACCTTCGATCGGTCGATCCAGCCAGTGAACGAGATTCCAGTACCGAGTGAAATCTGCATCGGATCGCTTGTGGATCAGAACTGCAGCTTCGTCGATCCAATGACTGAATAAGTCATTGGATCGCCAATCCTTTGAATCGTCGTCGTCATCATCGTCATCATCGTCTTCTTCGTCGGCGACCCGACTTTGCCCTTTCTTCTTCGCCGATTTTGGTTTTGGAATCAGCGACTTCAAGTCGGATTCAGAGACCAGCGAAAACAATGTTTCGCTGATATCGATTGCCGTGTCGAATTCCTGGCCCGTCGAGTGCAGGAAGTTGATCCATTCCAGAACAGTCTCCACGATGTCGCCGTACTTCAACTTCACGCGTTTGAGTTTCAATTGAAGAATGTCCGCAAATGGTTTGCGCTGTTTATTCGACGCCCATTTGACCGCTTCCTCACCCGACCAGGAATCCAACAGACGGCGGTAGAGATCGACTCGCCACAATTCCAGGCCGTCCGAGTCACGATCTGCTTTGGGACGCGACTTCCACCAGGTTTCCCAGATCTCGCGAAGTGGTAGTCTCGCAGTTTCCTTTTCAAGGGAACGCGACGTATCGGGGGATGGAAATCTCCAACCGACAGTCCCCAGGACTTCCTGCTCATTCGTTTTCTTGTCGAGGATAATTGGTGTTTCGCGATGTTTGTGGATCAGGTCGTCGAGCGTCTTGAGATTACGCAACGCTCCTTCAGAGATGATCCTGCTTTTGCGATCGCGCGGTGCAATAAACGGGGAACGCTCGGCGGGCTGAACAAGTCCCAAAGCGTTATTCAGTGACAGCGCGGCTGTACTTGCCGAGACATCGAGAATCGCTGAAACCTGCGTCTGTTCGTCCTTAGATAACTTTGGACGGGCAGCACGATAAGCAGCGGCGCGTTCGCGACAAGCGTCGGGTTTCCGCTGCGCCTGAAACAACTGTCGAATCAGTTCCAACCCCGCCTGGCGTTGATTCACATCTTTGGCCGTCAGCAGCCGATCGGCGCTCGCAATCGTCTGGTCGTCCCTTAAACTCCACACGAGATTCAGAATGCCGGTCCGCAAGTCAGCAGCTTTGCGAGTCAGCATCGACTCGAGCCGAAGGATCTCGAGTTCGGTCAACTTGAATTTCGCAATCGCCTCGAACGCCGCATTGCGTACGTCAGCTGAGGAATCGCCAGCCATGCCGATGACCATCTCACGCGACGAGTCGTCCCACTTCTTCTGCTCTGCAAACAAGTCAATCAAACGGCGACGTTGCCAGATCCCGAAAATGGGGACATAGGGAAGCAATCGCGTTGGAGAACGATCTTCGATGACAGTCATCAAAAACGCGGCAACGGTCTCGCGACCAAGTTCAAACTCTGTCCACGGCCAGACAATTGCATCGAATTTCTTCGGTTTTTCAGGGACACGTTGAATCAAACGCTCCAGTCGCTCGAAACGGTCCGATTGGGAACGCGTTCCTTGACCCGATGTCTCATCCTCATCGTTGTCTGAGCAACACGTAATCATCGCCCATCGTGCGACTCGCAAGTCTTCATCATCGAGT
>CAIWEX010000144.1 GCA_903911795.1 uncultured Schlesneria sp. | reverse complement strand
CGCAGCGTCCAGGCGGGAGATCGCAATACCTTGCATTTTCGCAACCCGGTTTCAGCCGAGCTGGGATTTCACGGTTTCTCGTGTCTGTAGAAGTCTAGCGACATCGGCCAGACGAATCACCTGTCGCCACGTTCCAGCCCGGTCGGTACGCAGACAGCGACGACTTGACTATAATCCCGCCGACGATCGTTCTCGCTTGAAATGAAAGTTTTCCGATGCCTCGTGTTGGCCTGTTCATTCCGTGTTACATGGATCAGCTTTATCCGCAAGTCGCCATGGCGACGCTGGAATTGCTCGAACGGTTGGGTTGCGACGTTCATTTTCCGTCTGCACAGACCTGTTGTGGCCAGCCGATGGCCAATACCGGGTGCACGGACGATGCACGGCCGCTGGCCGAGAAATTTCTATCGATCTTCAGCGAATACGAATACGTTGTCTGTCCCTCAGGGAGTTGCACGGCGATGGTGACTCATCATTACGAAGAGTTGCTGCACGGGCGCGTCGGATATGAGCAACTGCGTAAGAAAACGTTTGAACTGTGCGAATTCCTCGTGGATGTCCTGAAAGTTACCAAGATTGAAGGGAGCTTCCCGTACAAAGTCGGGTTGCACAACAGTTGTCACGGGTTACGCGAACTGCGCCTGGGTTCGTCGAGTGAAATGATGGTGACCCGGTTCAACAAGGCAGGTCAATTGCTGGCAGGTCTGGAAGGTATCGAACTCGTTACGCTGCAACGACCGGACGAGTGTTGCGGATTCGGTGGGACATTCGCAGTGGCCGAAGAAGCAGTCTCGTGCATGATGGGACTGGACCGAATTCACGATCACGAACAGGCTGGCGCAGATGTCATGACCGCCGGTGACATGTCGTGTCTGATGCATTTATACGGGTTGATCACTCGACAGAAAAAGCCGATTCAGGTGATGCACGTGGCCGAGATCCTGGCCGGCCGCCAGCCGCAAATGAAAAAGGACAGTTGATCTTGTCAGACACCTTAACGATACATCACGAGCATCCCGACAACGCCACAGAGTTTGTGGCGAACGATTCGCGAGCCCACTGGCACGACCAATCGCTGTGGTTCGTCCGATCCAAACGCGACAAGGCCGCTTCTACCCTGCCGGAATGGGAAGAGTTACGAGCCAGGGCTTCGGCAATCAAGCAGCACGCGATGTCACAACTAGGGGACTATCTCGAACAGTTTGAACGCAACGCAACCAAATTGGGAGCCGTCGTTCACTGGGCTCGCACGCCCGCCGAACATAACCAGATCGTTCTCGACATCCTGAAGAAGCACGGCGCCACGAAGGTCGTCAAAAGCAAGTCGATGCTGACGGAAGAATGCCACCTGAACCCCTTTCTGGAGCGTCACGGCGTCGAGGTCGTCGATACAGATCTGGGGGAATGGATTGTTCAACTGCGACATGAACCGCCGTCACATATCGTGATGCCGGCGATTCACATCAAGCGGGAAGAGATCGGTGAGCTGTTTCACAAGCATCTGGGAACGGATGCCGGAGCCACCGACCCACCATACCTGGTGAATGCCGCCCGTGATGAACTCCGTCGGAAATTCCTGAACGCAGATGTGGGGATTACCGGCGTAAACTTTGCCATTGCTGAAACGGGCGGGTTTGTCGTATGCACAAATGAAGGGAACGCGGACCTGGGAGTTTCGTTGCCCAAAGTTCATATCGCCTGCATGGGGATTGAAAAGATCATTCCGCGTGCGGCAGATCTGGGAGTTTTCCTGCGGCTGCTGGCTCGATCGGCGACGGGGCAGCCGATCACGACGTATTCGTCTCACTTCCACGGACCGATCGCTGGTGGCGAGATGCATATCGTGCTGGTCGACAATGGACGCAGCGACATCCTCGGGTCGCCAGACTTCCGGCGATCGTTGAACTGCATTCGCTGCGGTGCCTGTATGAACACCTGCCCGGTCTATCGCCGGAGCGGTGGTCACAGCTATGAAACGACTGTTCCCGGCCCGATCGGTTCGATCCTCGCCCCATCGCGAGACGCTAAGACTCACAAGAGTCTGCCATTTGCCTGCAGTTTGTGTGGATCGTGCAGCGATGTCTGTCCGGTGAAGATTGACCTGCACACTCAATTGCTGACCTGGCGTAAAGAGATTGCAGTACGCGGCTTATTGCCATGGAAGAAGCGTCTCAGCATGAAGTTCGCTCGACTGCTGCTGGGGAGCACCTGGCTCTTTGCAACCGCAGGCAAAGTCGGTCGCTGGCTGGTCCCGAAGCTGCCACGATTTCTGGTCTACAACGGTCTGAATCCATGGGGAAAACAGCGGGAACTGCCACCAATGCCGAAAGAGAGCTTTCGAGAACTGTATCGAAAACGAAATCAGCCGAAAGGTTAGAGCGCATCCCTTTGAAGTGTGGCATCCCGCGGGCATCAAATTGCAGAGTCTAACCCATGTTTCGACGCGACACGGAAGTGCGACCCGCACTAGTTTTCGGTCTTCGTCACGGCGATTTTGCGTTTGAGGGTGATCGTCCCCTGCTGTTGGGCTGAAAGTCTGAATTGCAAAGCATCCCGACAATGGCGCGATCCGCGTATATTCACGTTCCGTTTTGTGCACACCGCTGCGGATACTGCGACTTCACATTGATCGCAGGCCGCGATGATCTGATCGGGGACTATCTACGCTCGCTCCGTCGCGAGATCGAATCAGCCTGCCCGCAAACAGAATCCCCGATAGAACTCGACACGTTGTTCTTCGGTGGTGGTACGCCGACACATCCCTCGTGCGATCAATTGCGTGAGATGTTTCAGATCGTGAGGGCGCGATTTCATCTCGTGCCTGAAGCTGAAGTCAGTGTCGAAGCAAACCCGCTGGATCTGACCGACGAGAAAATCGCGCTACTCGCCGATTCGGGCGTCAACCGAATCAGCCTCGGGGTTCAGTCGTTCTCGCCCGAT
>CAIWEX010000143.1 GCA_903911795.1 uncultured Schlesneria sp. | reverse complement strand
TTTTGGCGACATGGTCGAGTACATGGACAAGCTGCTTGGCAAGCTGATCGCGAAGCTCGATGCGCTGGGGTTGCGAGAGAACACAATGGTAGTGTTCCTGGGTGACAACGGCACGGGCAGGGTGTGCCGATCACCGGCGAATGGCAGGAATTGAGCGCCGGAGTAAAGATCCGTTTTGACAACCGAACCGGCCACAACAAGGGGAGCCTGTGGTTCGTCTCGTACGATGGCCGCGAGTCTTACGGCATCCGCATCGGCCACGGCTTGCAACCTGATTACATCGAAGACGTTCGCATCGTTGGCAAAGGGACGATCGACCTCAACGCCACGAAGAACGTCCAGCCCAGCGGCCTCGTCAAGGACATCAACGCCTGCGTCCTTGTGCATGGCCGAGTGCGAAATGTGGCGATTCGGGACATCACCATGACGGACACGATGCGATCTGTGATGATCTATGGTGAGCACACCGGAAAGTTTCTCGCGGGAGGTGCCGTGACTCCTGGTGAATCGTTTGATGCAGAGAACATCGACATCCTCCACACGCGGACGATCAATCCCCACGGCAGCGGCTATCTGCTCGGCCATCCCTCGCATCGCGGCCACTTGCGAAACGTCCGGTGCAATCACAACTACATGGAGACCGCGACGACATCGATCGAGCCGAACTTCCAGCTCGACCGATACGAGGTCGTCGACAACGTCATCAAGAGTGCCGGTCAGGCGATTCACTGCTGGCGAATGTCGTCGAACGGATTAATCGCGGACAACGTCCGCATTCACGACAACACCGGACTGCCAGTGGTCGTGGCCAACGCACCGGGCGGGTGGAAGCCGCCGTTCAACCTGACGCAGCGAAACAACCGGAATCATCTGAGCGACCCGGTGCAGAAACCGACTTCGCCGCTCGAACCAAAGAAAACCAGTCCACAGGTCAAACCATGAAAAAGACCATCACCCTCCTCGCCGCCCTGCTGCTCGCGCTGCTGACCGCGCTGCACGCAAGAGGTTCAGCCGCAGAGCTGACTGAGTTGCCGCCTGTTACGCTCACCTTCCTCCCCTACGTATGCACCCCAAGGTGCGGGGGAACTACGGTCTGGGATCGCTTCGCGATCAAGATTATAGGTCGTTTGAAACAGCTCGTGCCGCCATCAGGCGACGACCTCAAACCTCACGATTTCAGCGACAAATATCGTTAACCGCGTTGAGTGTCACCCAGCCGCATGGTGAAGGTACATCAATCATCGTATCCATAATCGACTGCTTCGCTGCCGGAAAATGAAACGCGGTGAATCACGAGGGCCTCTGCGTCACACATCTCCAAAACAAACCCCGCCTGCCTGGTCTCGTCGTCGCTACCAATCTCGACCGAGTAAACCGAAAGGCTCGAAACCTCAACGCCCGCATCAACGCGTGAACGCGTGAACGCATGAACTCACGAGCGACCCGCTCGCACTCGGGAAGGCTCGCTCGAATCATCTGGAAGAAGTCTCGCTGCAACTGCGACGGACCAGTCTCCGGCGCATCCACGGTAATCATGAAACCCTCGGTCGGCGGATTCGGGACGAACGTCCAAATGGCCTGCTCGAAGGTGACGTAACCAAATACAGGGTCATCGACTGCAATCACCGACTTCTTCTTGAATAGGCGGCCGAAAATGCTCATGGCGTGCAGATGCACCTAACTTGCATATATGACATTTAAGAACCATTGGGATTCGTCGCATTGAAAGATATCAAGTCCTTTCTGGTCTTGGAATTGATGCTAATTTCGAGAGCATTCTGGGATGCGGCAGAGTGGCGGCTGGGTAGCACAGTCGGAATTGCGGATTAAATTCGTCATTCGGTACCACGGAATCGGTAGAGGTGGCGAAGCATCAGCACTCAAGCCCCAAGTGCATACGGTCGCAAGGTTAGACCGTAATTGCGATTCACATCTCTACCACTCGTCATAGCCATGAACGATGAAATATGGGCGACCGCCCTGGCAACGTAACGAGCGGGCTATAACAACAGAAACGCCACAAGAGCGATCGAGGAGAGTTCTGGCCCAGAATCCACGTCATTGACGGGACTAAGAAGACAAAGCCCTTACTGGCATTGATTTCAAAAAATGCACCCGTGAGGACTCGAACCTCAAACCCTCGGTTCCGAAGACTTGTTCACTTTCTCAACGCGTTC
>CAIWEX010000142.1 GCA_903911795.1 uncultured Schlesneria sp. | reverse complement strand
CGTCGGGAACCAGCGTCACTCGGAATTGCGGCGCCTTGTCGAGTTTGATTTCTCCCAGGCTTCCTACTGTCCGAGTCACCAGTTGTCCGTCAATAATTCCTGTCGCCAGGACTGTTGTCCGGTTCCAGTCGGCTGCTTGTGGTTCAGCGGCATCGGCATTAGCGGTGATCACGCAATTGGTTTCGACATGACCTGCTGCGATCAGGACTGGCGACGATGCCGTGAATCCTTCGGGAAGTCCGAGAATGTCCAGACGGACATCCCCTTCGAAATTGTCGATCCGGTTTAAAGTAAACTTCAACCGCTGACCGCTTCCGGCGGGAACCTTGGGATTCATCGTGTTGACCGTCACGGAAAAGTCGGGCTGCGGTGCTCGGACCGTCAGACTGTACGTTGCTTTCTCACCGACGAACCCGCGAACATCCGTCACTCTGACCAGATACGTTCCGTCAGCAGGGGCTGTAAAAGTCAGTCTGGAATCCTTGTCGAGCTTCCGATCCGCGTCATCGTCGTTGGCATAATTCAGCGGGAAGACCGGCAGTCCGTTTTCCACGATCTTTGAACCGGCAGGATACGCTTCCACGATGTAGCACGGTTCGTCCTTGGCGTGGGCCGTGGCACTCGTATCGAAGTAATTGCGGCGTTTTCCGTTCAGGGTGTAGAGCTGAAAACCGGAATCTGGCCCCTGTGGAGCACGGAATGTCTTGCAGATCTCGCCGTTCAAGTAGACGAACTGGTTCAGGTCCATCTCTTCCCAGAACTCCAGCCGAACGTCTGG
Organism: uncultured Schlesneria sp.; assembly: GCA_903911795.1. Classification (GTDB taxonomy): domain Bacteria; phylum Planctomycetota; class Planctomycetia; order Planctomycetales; family Planctomycetaceae; genus Schlesneria. Next base: position 2,288 of record CAIWEX010000142.1, on the reverse strand, counting down.
CGACGACGAATCGATCGGGCGAAAATTGATCCAGGAATCACGGACCGCCTGAAGCACTGCTCGCACGACAGGTCGTCCATCGGCATGCAGAATTTCAATCCGCGTATCGGCCGTTGAGCCACTGCGTGCAGCGTTCGTCTCGATGATCCATGTTCGTCCTGCCGCCGATTCGATCTTGTACAAATCGACATCACCAGCATCAGTTTTGCCTGCGGCCCCGTCTGACAGAAACTTACCTGTCGCGGTTCCCGGAATCTTCAATGGCGTCGCTTGATTGGGTTGATCATTTGGCTCAACTTCAACCATTGCCGCGAGCGTTTGCGATTCTGATGCTCCCGTTGATCCAGGAGTATCCGACAACTTTGGCAACGGCGATACGGCGGTACTCCACGAAGGATCGATCGGGTAAGCCGTGACGTCCCCATTCATTCGCCCCACGAACAATCGCCGGTTATCGTGAGAAAAGCTGAGGGCGGCTGACCAGTCGGGCTGGCGCGGCAGAACTGCGACCTGCGTAAAGGTGGCTGTTTCCCACAGCTTGATCAGACGATCTTCAGACGACGTTGCCAGCAATCGGCCGTCGGGTGAAAACGCGACTTTCAGAATGGGGCCTTCGTGCGCGAACCGGGCATAAAGGATCGGATTGGTTCCTTCCTTCGCACTGTCACTCACCTGCCAGATTCGCAGCCGGAAATCGACGCCACCGGCAGCGATGTATTTTCCATTGGGGCTGAAAGCGACTGTGTACTGGTCCTTGGCAGGTTGTGAGAAAGTATCGAGTCTCTGTCCTGTCGCGGTGTCCCACAGCTTGACGGTCCGGTCACCACTGGCTGTCGCCAGCCGTCGCCCATCTGGCGAAAACGACAGTCCATAAACAGCATCGTTATGCCCCGCGATCGTTTTGACTGGCTTGGCAGTCGCAACGTCCCACAACAGGACATCCCGGTCGTAGCTGGCGGTCGCCAGAACCTTTGCACCCGGAGCGATCCGTACGGCATAGAGGGAATCACGATGTCCGCGGAAGACGGGGCCGCGTGTCCAATCGGCTGTTTTCCAGAGTGTGGCTTCACCCGACAGTCCTGATTCTCCGGCAGCGACACTCAACCACTGGCTGTCATCCGAAAAACTGACGTCGTTAATCTGCCCGGCGTGGCCAGACAAGGTGTGAACCAGTTTCTGATCGAGCGCACTCAGGATCTCGACCGTATGAGTTTTCGCACGCGCGATCCAGCGGCCATCGTTGGAGACTGCGATGGATGTGACCGGATCGCGAACGGCTCCGTTTACGGCAATTCGCGGTGTGATCAGACCACTCGTCGCTGCGTCACCCCCTGCCGGCGGCTTGGCACCACTGTCGATCCACGCCTTTAGAATGGCGAGTTCATCGGCGTTAGGTGCCCTCTGATCCTTGGGTGGCATCCGGTCATCATCGCGGCTCGTAACGAGTTTCCAGAGTCGACTCTCGGCACTCTTGCCAGGGACAATTTCCGGGCCAGACTCGCCCCCTTTGGTGGTCCGGGCGAAGTCTTCCAGGACAAGCCCCCCTTCCGCCTCTTTCGCGTTGTGGCAACCGTTGCAGTATTTGCGAAAAATCGGCAGTACCTGGCGATTGAAGTCGGGAACTTCCACTCCCATCGCATTCGAGCCCGTCGCATTCGAAGCGATCAAGACCAGACACAATCCCAGCCAGCCCTTCGTGCGTCGACTCATCAAATCGCCCTTCAATCACTGGTACCGCAAATCATGATCAAGCGAAGTTTTCACTGCCGTGGAGGTCGCGACCATCGTCAGGAAGGGACAACAGGCGCACCCCATCCTTCATAGTCGCCATTATTTTCCATGGCGAGGTCGAAGAGATCAAACGTCATTTCGTCGATGATGTCGAATTCGACAGCGCTAACGCGTTGCAGGCCGACAGTAAACGGTGTTTCGCAGTCTGGTTCCTTATTGTACTTCTCACTGATGACTTCATACCCCGCATCGGTCGCCGCCTGGATAAATGCAGCGCGATCCGCCTTGGTGGGGAAGCTGGCAAAGTGATCAACAGGACGAGGCGTCGTAAGCGTGTCACCCGATTCCATCAGCTTTTCGATGACATGACGGTTGAAAATCTGCTGAGAATCTTCGGGGCCGGGCAGCAGGACATCCTGATACTGACGCCATTCCTCGTCCTCCTGAATTCCAGTTTCGAACTCGTAGTCATCAAAGGGTTCCATCGCTTCGGAGATCGTATCTTCGAAACCTTCCTCCGACTTGGCATAGAAGTAGAATTCCCGTCGCCCGCAGGT
>CAIWEX010000141.1 GCA_903911795.1 uncultured Schlesneria sp. | reverse complement strand
GCTTGATGCGAAAGTATTTGCGATTTATTTCCGGACTTCACGAGTATTTGCGTGAACGGCTTGAGCCGTCGGCCGCGCTTGAGCAGGCCAGGATTCAACTGCAAAAGCGCATTGCCAATCGGGACCGGAATTCAGTCGCAACGTCAGCACAGCAATGTCCAGTGTTCCATCCGCATAGTCTTCCATTGAGCCTGGCATCTGATCGCCATCAAATGGAATCGCTTTCCATTGGAACCGCTGTTCCAGATCAATTGCCTGATCTTTTGCGGCGCGATTATAGACGATGGTCGATGGACCGGTGGTTGAAGTCAGATGGATCAGTCGCTGTGGTCGAAAAGTCGATACAGAATCCACGATCGCCTGAGTTTCCACTTCGCTGGATGGACCTGCCCCTGAGGATCGATCCGGCAGACGGCGGAACCGGCGTCCAGGAAAGTTTCGGTTGATCATCACCGATCGCGGATTGACGGGCGACCGGTTCGTTAAGCCATCGGGGTTCCCTGCACGAAAGACCAAGACTTCGTTCGACTGCAATAAGTCTTTCTTCTGTGACAATGCGTCAGCGAGTTCATCGTTCCAGCCGGATCCCACCAGATCACGACCATCCAGCCCAGCGACGATCATTGTCTTCGGTCCTTGTCGTCCAAACTGACGGGTGTGCATCGGCATTCCACTGGTACTCTTCGCAACAACTTTCCAGCCGGAATCGACAATGGGAGCCGCTTTCTCGGGCAATTTTCCGCTCGGCAGAAGCTCGGACTTTGGCCGAGTCTCTGTGGAAGGCTTACTGGCAGTGACTGGTTCGCGAGGTTTTGGTGTCGCCGTCTTTGTGCCTGGTTTTTTGGTCACAAGAGTCGCTTCATTGATTGCGGGTTTGCCGTTGGCAGATTTCGGTTCGCTTGGAGTCACTTCCAGCGACTGTTCTCCAGCCCCCGCGGCATCTGCTGGCTCAATGTCGGCCGATTCGCTCGAGGCGAATGGAATCGGTTCGGAAAGCGCAGGCCCAGACTGTGCGACGATGTCATCTGTCGGGGCAGGAGTCGCACCCGTGGTTCCGTTCACTCGGACGAATTCATCGAGGACAGTTGTGATTTCCGTTCGCGTGGTGTTGATGGTGTCGCGCACGATCAATGGAGCTTCGTCCAATGCCGTGGCGGCATCACGTGCGATGGCGTTCAGCGGATCGCCAGCCTGTTGCCAGTCAAACAAATGGTGATCCGTATCGGCCGTGGTTTCAGCAGCCGGAGAAACGGGATGGCTGTTCCAGAGATAGGCAACGCCACCGAAGGCAAGCAGGACAAAAGTCAGGTACAGGCGCACGATGGTCTCCAGACTCAGCGCGGGGGATGCGCCGGCGTGCGAAGGGAGGGTGCGAAGGCCACAACCGATTGTGGTCTTCGCGGTAGAGGCGTCCGAAGGTCCATCTTCCGTGAACGCGGCAGCCTGCCGCGTGGTTTTGATTGAACTCGGTATCAGTCTTCGTCGATTCCGAGACGGTATTTCATCTGTTCGAACGTTCGAGCGAACTCTTCGGTCGACGAATGAACATGCTCCGCTTCAGTGATGAACTTGATATCTTCGCGACAGACAAGCCCGTAGTCGTCCAGGATGTCTTCAAACTCGACCAGTTCATGTCCGTACAGAATGATCAGTTTGTGTTCGTCAAACTGAACTTCCATCGGAATATTGGGGTTCAGCACTGCCAGGCCACTGCAGCCATCATTCAGCAGCAAGTCTTCGAAGTCGTAGAGCATGCTCTTCAGAACGGGCAGATCGATGTCTTCACGGTACAGATCTTCATGGCCCCCGCGACGTTCGTGGCTGGTTTCCAGCACGATGTCGACAGCATTGCCCAGCGGATCGAGCAGATCAAAGAACAGGTCAGTCAAAACTTCCCGGCTGGCCGAAGCCATGATGACCGGAATCTTGATCCCCGTTTCGCGATCGTGGTACGAGTCGTGGCGGTAGCCAGCCTGAGGCACGACCTGCAGGTCATACGACGGACGGACGGCGTCCGTCAATGTAAATGAACCGTATCGGGCGATCTTCAGGTGAGTTTCCAGCTGCTCTTCGCTTAGGTTTTCGAAGCTGCTGCCACCATGTTTTGGCTCGCCATCGCGATACGTGTTCTTGAAGAATCGTTTCAAGAACCCCATAGTCGTCCACTCCCCTCAATGCCCGATTGCAGTCGAATGTATTGCCGCGACGGTTTACCACCGAAAATTCATGACGGGTCAAACCGAGACGTGTGTCGCATTGAGCAACTCTAGCACGAGTTTTTTTGTGACTCTGTTGTCGAATTTCCATTGGCGCTGGAATTCTCACGTTGAGGTCAACTGGTTCGACGGAAAATCTGCTGGCGCAAGAGCTACCGGAAACCGTGGCTTGTCGACGCAAAACCATTGGGCAGAACAGGTAGCAGTGGTTAAGCACGCAAGAAAATTCGATGCTGACGGTTGTAGCGGATAATGTTTTGGATTGGACATCGAATTCTTACGAAGCCCATTGAGTGACAACTTCCTGATGCGACGCCTGAATCCTGGCGCCGAGGTCGCACACTCAAAGTTCTCGACAAGATGAATTGTCCAAGACGCTTATTCAGCTCCAATCCATTTCCGGAATTGCGACTCGTCAACATTGCGTCCACTCAGCACGATCACCAGATCTCCGTCTCCGTCGAGGTCCGCGGTCCCGCTCAGAACTGCTGCCGTGGCGATGGCTCCTGACGGCTCTGTCCGCAGGCCATGGCGGTCGTAGAGCCATCGCATCGCTTCGCGCGTGGTCTCGTCGGGAACAGCAAGGACACTCGAAACCAGCTTCTGCATGATTGGCCAGTTCTGTTCTCCGACGTCATAGGACAACAGGCCATCACAAATACTGACCGGGCGTTCCACACGGATGCGGCGTCCAGCTTCCAGCGATTGACGGAAGTCGTCCGCCCCTGCCGGCTCGATCCCAATGATTTTTGCCTCAGGAAATCCGTCCGCGATGGCCAGCGCATGGCCCGCCATGATTCCTCCACCGCTGACCTGGCAGAAGAAATGTGACGCATGGCGGCCCGTTCGCTGTAGTTCTTCAACGATTTCCAGCCCCCCCACTCCGTTCCCGGCAATCACATGTAAATCGTTGTAGGGCGAGGCCTGAACGGCGAGTTCTCCTTCGGCAATCTCCTTGGCCAGCTTGTCACGTTCACCCGTTTCGTGATCCCGCGCGATGTTGTATGTACGGATTTCTGCCCCGAACGAACGGGTCAATTCGAATTTCACTTTGGGTGCCGTGTCTGGCATCACGACGATCACTCGCTTACCAAACCGCATGCCTGCAAACGAAATTCCCGAAGCAAAATTCCCAGACGAATGAGCAACGACCGGTCGATCACCTACGTGCTCCAGGTTGTGACTCATCCAGTTTAACGCTCCAAGCAGCTTAAACGATCCCACCGGAGTCCAGCCATAGTCCTTGATCCAGACACGGCGATTCGGGGCCAGTTTCAACTCTCGTTCCAGAGCATACGAACGGATCAACGGAGCCGGGCTGACATGCTGACGGATTACATCCGCAGCGGCACGAACGTCTTCGATCGAGGCAAAGCGATCCGTCATGGGATACTCCCTTTAAACGCGGCTTCCGTCTGCTTCAAACACGACCTTTGTAGCCTTCCAAGTCAGACGTGTCGACCAATCTCCCAGATCGATTATCCGCGATGCAAGGTTTGAATGACAGGCCTGACGGTACCCGACATACGATGTCGTCAGCCTCGGATTGATTTCAACGATCAGGGCTTGCGCTGGCTCACCATCAGAAAGCAGCAGGTCGATCCCGATATACCCTCGCAGTCCCGGGATCGATTCGCAGGCTCGCATCACGAGTGCTTCAATCTGCCGCCGAGACTCAAGCGACACGTCTGCCGGGATTTCGCCACCTCGATATTCAAAGCAAGCACCAGACAACCGCTGACATGCAATCGGCAAAACTTCGATTTGACCTGACGCATGGCACAGGCAACCCACCGATAATGCTCGTCCAGCGATCCACGGCTGAATGATCATTCGATCGGTCATGCCACAGCAGGCCACTTCACTCACGGCCGTCTGCCATGCCGTCGAGTCACGATAAGGAATCCCAAACGTCAACCAGGACCCCGCACCATCACGTGGCTTCAGAACGCAGCCATCATTCAGTTGTTCCCACGGTTCACCGCCAAGGTCAGCAGAAAAAGTGGGAATCGTCGGAATCTTGAGCGAAGTGAAATGCTCAGCCAGTTTCAGCTTGTCCGCACAAAGCCGAATGGCCTCTGGATGACAGTTTAACGCTGTACGTCCCAGGTCGGTGACACGTTGCACTCGGTCTGCCAGCACGCCGTTCGTCTCTGGAGCAATCACAATGGTGACATCACAGTCCGTCACCAATCGGTCAAAGGCAGCAAGTTCTTCTGCCACCGACGCTACAGATTCATGCGTGATTTTTTGATTCAGAGTCTGTGCGGGACTAGTCAATCTCTGGTCACGAGTTGTGACAACGCTGATATCGGGCAGCGCGGCCAGATCCGCGACAATCGCGGAACACATCGCCTCTCCTTCACGCAGCAGCGACGGCGGCAGCGATTCGCCGCTCAAGGCCCCGCTGGTGATGAACTCGGAGACGAAGATTCTCACGCGATATCCGGACAGGAGCAAAAAGAGACGTACGAACTCAAAGCAAAAGGCAAACCGGACGCTAGCGCGTTCCGGCTGATAGGTTAGTTGTATCAAACGTGCCAATTCGCCGCGACGCTTGCCTGTCGCCCTCTCGGCGGGGCACCGTTTCATCTCGGGCGGGAATGCAGCGCCCTGTGGGGCAGGGTTTGTCCCGACGGGACATCGCATACCAGCCCAGAGCAAGGCTCTGGGTGAGCAAAGAGCGTGATTCCCGCGTTCTGAAGGAACGCTGCATCGCTCTGGCTGGC
>CAIWEX010000140.1 GCA_903911795.1 uncultured Schlesneria sp. | reverse complement strand
TGAATCAATTGCGAAACGGCCAGAGCCCGGGCGACAAATACTTGCTTTTGATCTTCTGTCATCCCGGACGTAATTGCGCCGATTGATTCTGCCGACGTCGTCGAACTGGTCGCGTCAAATTTGACGTCGGACGCGCCGCCGCAACCCACCATTCCGACAACCACAAGTAAACCGGTGAACACGCAGGCAAAGCCCTTACTCATCGGGAGGTTCCGCAAAGAAACGACATGGACCAGGGCTATACGGCCAAGTCGCCGATTAAGACAATTGTACTCGAAACCTCGGCCATTAACACGCGTCCCTCTGTCGTGCGCCAGAACTGCTTGAAGACCACAAGCAACCAGAATCGCAGGGGCGATCGCTGTACGTTCTGTGTTGCGATCTGTGACAGAGTTGCCCATCGAAACCTGCGAGCCCGAACGAATCGGCGCGATCAGCCGAAACTTTCAGCAGGGACTGGTGTTTCAGACCGGCGTTCCCACGTCGAAACGTTGGCCCTTGCAGATGCAAATCAATCAATGTCACCGCCTGGCTTTTTTGAAACGCGTTGAGAACGATCTTGGTACTGGATGTGGTGGACGTTGGTTATCACAGTTGAGAAAGTTCGCGGGAACCCGTGATGCAAAATGACATGAGATTCATTCGAGGCTTGGCCTTCAGCGTACTGGCATTTGCTGCGGTCGTATCTGCCGCAGATCAGCCCTATAACCCACTGGATGTCTCTACGTCAGTTCGGACCGAGCCAGTAGACGTTGATGTCAAAGACTCCAAACGAAGCCGAACAATCCCGGTTCGAGTCTACCTGCCAACAGAAAAGGCAGCCGCTCCCGTTGTCCTGTTCAGTCATGGCTTGGGGGGATCGCGAGAAGGGAATCCCTACCTCGGAAAGCACTGGTCCGCTCGTGGGTATGTGGTGGTCTTTCTGCAACATCCGGGAAGTGATGATTCTGTCTGGAAAGAGACCCCGATTGGTCAACGTCTGGCTGCGATGAAACAAGCTGCGAACCTGCAGAACACGCTTTTGCGATTCAAGGATGTTTCGGCCGTGATTGATCAGTTGGAGCAGTGGAATCAGTCGAATGACTCTCCGTTGACGGGACGCCTGAACTTGAAGCATCTTGGCATGTCGGGGCATTCGTTTGGTGCAGTCACAACCCAGGGAGTCAGCGGTCAGCGGACTCCCCGAGGCGATGCCTTGTTTACCGACAAACGAATTAATGCCGCATTGGCGATGAGTCCCAACAGCCCGCGGAATGGAGGCGATCCCAAGCAATTGTTTGGTGGAGTGTCAATTCCCTGGTTGCTGATGACGGGGACAAACGACACGGCAATCGTCGGTGACGCTGATGTCGCGTCACGTCTTGCCGTTTTTCCGGCATTGCCCGCTGGCGGAAAGTACGAACTCGTTTTGGAGGGGGCCGAGCATGAAGCGTTTGGAGATCGAGACCTGCCGGGGACAAAGTCGAAGCGAAACCCCAATCACCATCGCGTGATCCTTGCCATCAGTACAGCGTTCTGGGATGCGTATCTACGCGAAGATCCCGCGGCTCGCAAATGGCTCGATGAAAAAGGTCCCTCGACCGTTTTGGAAACAAAGGATCGCTGGCAGTTGAAGTGATCCCGTCTGGAATTCATACCTGACGCATTTCTCGGGAAGACAAACCGACTTGACTCCGCCGAATCTCAGGTGACAATCTCTGACGCGTCGCACTTTTGTCAGAAATGGATGAATCAATCGGGGATAGATTCCATGGCGGTACGGAGATCGGTCATTGCATTACTGGTGGGCATTGCGGCGACAGGATCGGTCTTCGCCGACGAGGTCGAGAAAATCGAACCGATCGTCAAGAATCCGGTCAAAAAGTCGGCAAAGGGACAAAAGCCACCTGCCATCTCCGACGAATCTCCGGAATCCGGAAGCAGTCCAACAGCCCTTAAGCCCGCAATTGCCGCTCCCAGCCACCCTATGCCTCTGCTGCCCAGTTCCGCCCCGGCCAACGTCGCGACTCCTTCGACACCAACGACCTCGCTCTCAAATACGTTGTCACGTGAACGGCGCCAGCGACGTCAGAGATGGGAAAGGGCATTGCAGGAACCGGCCAAGCTCACTGTCGACGACCAGAAGTCGATCACACTGGGAGCATTGCTGAACCAGATTCGCAGCAAGCACGGATTGAATGTGCAGATTGACATGCAACATGTCTTACCGCTGACGGCTGCCTTCGAACCAGGAGGCCAGTCTGCCGCTAAAGGTCAGGCTGCCAAGTATGCGATGCAGATTCCAATCATCGTTCGACCTGGCACGTCGCCACTTCCATCGAATCGTCTCCGCGTTCACTCGGCAAAGCCGACAACGTATCAACTGCCTGTTGAGCTTCTCGCTACAGATGACAAGAATCCCCCGGCGCAAGCTGAACTTGTCATTGAAGGTCTTGAAGAAAACTCGACTCCCAAGTTATACGAAGATGCCGCTGGCGAGGCTGAACCCAAGAAGGCAGAACCCAAGAGCGGCCCCGTAAAGAAAAAGGGGAAATCGAAGAACAACGAGAACAAAAAGGGAGACGCAGGAAAAAATAAAGGTGCTGTCGAGGAGCCAGAATCAATTGCTCAATTGACGGCCGCCGCGATGAAGAGTTTCC
>CAIWEX010000139.1 GCA_903911795.1 uncultured Schlesneria sp. | reverse complement strand
CGAGAGGTTGTCCACGTGAAACCACACATCGTGCGGCAGCCCGTACTTGATCAAATCCTGCACGACGGGAGGGAGCCCGTACTGCATCAAATCCTGCACGATCGGCAACAGATCTCGCTGGACTCCCTGGCGACTGACATCGGCTCCGTGCCGTCCTTCAGACTCGCCGCAGATTTTGTCAATTTCGTCCAGGAACACGATGCCGCTATCTTCCGCCAGCCTCAATCCCTCTTCGTGAATCGCATCTTTATCCAGAAGCTGCTCGACCTCTTGCTCCATCAGCAGTACGCGTGCTTCTTTGACGGTCACCTTTCGATCCTTGTGCTGTCGAGGCATCAGCTTTTCGAACATCTGTTGGAAGTCGACATCCATTTGCTCCAGACCCATATTGGAAAAGACCTGTACTGGCGCCCGGCGCTGCGGAACGGTCAGTTCCACCTGCTTGTCTTCCAGAGAACCCGAACGGAGCATCGTGCGGAATTTCTCGCGAGTCCGTTCGTGTTTTGCCTCGGCGTCGTTCGTCGAATCCGATGACTGATCTTCGGTTGTGGGAACCGGCATGAGGGGTTCGTGAGGTATCAGCAGGTCGAGTAGTCGTTCCTCGACGTTCTTTCCGGCCTGCTGCTCAACTTCGGTTCGTTTCCGCTGCTTGACGAGATTGATGGAGGCGTCGACGAGTTCCCGGATCATACTTTCGACATCACGACCAACGTATCCGACTTCAGTGAATCGTGTGGCCTCGACTTTGACGAAGGGCGAACCGATTAACTGGGCCAGCCGCCGGGTGATTTCTGTCTTGCCTACACCAGTGGGGCCGATCATCAGGATGTTTTTGGGAGTGATATCGCGCCGTACGTCTTCGGGAAGCTGCTGCCACCGCCATCGGTTTCGCAGTGCAATTGCGACCGCTCGCTTCGCGGCGTCCTGACCAATAATGTGCTTATCGAGTTCCGCCACGATCTGGCGCGGTGTCATGTCTCGCATGGTGATTCTTCGCTCTCTCACACGGCGACGCGTGTCTGGGGTGCGTCAAATTGAACTGGGGAATTCTTCGACAACGATGTTTGCATTCGTATAGACGTCAATCTCGGACGCAATCCGAAGCGACTCACGCACGATCTCAGCGGCCGAGAGAGACGAATGCTTGATCAGGGCTCGCGCCGCAGCAACGGCAAAGTTGCCCCCCGAACCGATCCCCAGAATTCCATCTGTCGGTTGTACAACGTCACCTTGCCCCGTTACCAGCAGGCTATGTTCCGGATCAACGACAATCATCATGGCTTCGAGCCGTCGCAGAATGCGATCTGTCCGCCAGTCGCGAGCCAGTTCGGTCGCTGCACGTGGGAGATTGCCGGGAAAGTTTTTCGCTTTGGCTTCAAACCGTTCCAGTAGCGCAAAAGCGTCGGCCGTCGAACCCGCGAATCCGACCAGCATTTTCTTGTCGAGAATCCAGCGGACTTTGCGAGTGTCCGCTTTCAAAATATTCGAGCCGTAGGTGACTTGTCCATCTCCACCCAGTGCTATCTGGCCACGATGTCTGACAGCCAGAATGGTCGTGGAATGCGTCTCGATGCGACTGGTGGACGATGCTCGTCGGGGGATTGATGACATACAGGAATGTTCTCTGGAAAGATAACTCAACAAACAGTCAACAGCGCTGTGGGGTGCCTGGCACAACTGATTCTGAATCGCCTTGCGCCAAGCTGGGACGCGTCGCTAAAACAGAAACTCGCAATCACTTGGGTTGTTTTGAAGATACTCGCACGTGAAAGGTGTTTCATGCGAGTATTGTGCAGGAAGTGTCTCGTGTTTGGAAGTCGTTGACGAAACGAGAGCGAAGAGCCCAACACTGAAAATCGTTCTCGCAGTAAATCTCTGCTTGTCCCGGCTTGACGCCAGCCTACATCTGTAGGTAATCTGCGCCTACAGATGTAGTGAATCTTGACCGAAGGCGGTCTCGTATCGTGTTTTTCAGGGAGTCAAGGATGTCTGGCGTGGGAGATCTTCCGGCGTTATCGGAGACTCAATGGGAGATCATGAACGCGTTCTGGGAACGCGAAGAATCTTCGGTAGCCGGTATATGGAAAGTGCTCAACGAGAAACGTGGGATTGCGCGAAACACTGTCCATACGCAAATCGTACGGCTTGAAGAGAAGGGCTGGCTGACGCACCGTGAAGGGGATGGCGGCTTTTTGTACTCGCCGACCGTGTCGCGGGAAGAGTCGCAGAAATCGAGTGTGCAGCGGTTGATCGAGACTGTGTTCGATGGTTCGCCTGAAGGACTGGTACTCACACTGCTCAATGGCGGCACGCTCTCGAAAATTGAAGCAGATCGGATTCGACAACTCATCACCTCAGCGCAGAGGAAGAAGTCATGAACTTCATTCAGCAGTTTGGAATGATCGTGATCGGACAAGTGACGACGATCAGTTTCGTGGCGGTACTGCTGATGTTGGCCTCGCGCCCCTGTGCCGCTCGACGCCATTCGTTTGGGTTGTTGGGGCTAATCCTCGTATTGAGCAGTCCTTTGGTTACGTGGCTACTGCCACAATCCACCTGGTGGCGATCGAGTTTACAGAAAGAATCGTTGATCGCATCGTCGCCAGCACGGCTGGACGATGTTTCGAACCCGAATTTGCAACCGCAGATTGCGCCTCGTCACTTTGCAATGCCAGACGGGGTGCCGCTCGAAAACGGGCCGATGCCACTCATGGACAACGTCGTCACGCCGATCGATCGGCCGATACCTGCGACAAGTGTCGGCGATTCGCTCAAGATGAACGATGCGATAAGACCTCAACACGGTCAGCGAAGCTCGGTGTCGTGGTTGCCAGGTCTGTTAGGTGTCTTGTGGTTGGTGGGATCGGTCGTTTCGGCAGCGATCTGGGGACGGCAGAAATGGCGTTTGCGGTGGCTGACGCGTTCGTTGTCGCTCGATTCGGAACCCAACAGGCTCGCAATCGACAGAATCGCTGGCGAAGTCTGCAGTGCATTGTCCCTGCGAAAGCTCCCGAAAATCGTGGTGTCGGACGTTGTCCCGATGCCGCTCGTTCTCGGGATTTGGCGACCAACAATCGTAGTACCGCATGAGTTATTTCGGCCCGAAATGGCGGCTCGTCTGCGCGAGATCTTGATTCACGAATGTGCTCACGTCGCCCGGCGCGATGCGTGGGTCAATATGGCACAGCGATTGGCTGCGGTTCTGTGGTGGTGGCATCCGGGAGTTCTGTGGCTGAATCGTTTGATTTCCCGGGCGAGGGAGGAAGTGTGTGACAATTTCGTGCTGCAATTGGGTGACGCGCCGAGCTACGCGCAGTCATTACTGGAACTTGCCGAACGGAGTTCTTCACACGGGCGCATTGTGCCAGCGCTCGGTCTGCTTGGGTCTCGCTGGACGCTGGAGGAGCGGATTGCCGAACTCCTCAAGCCGGGGCGAGATACGTCGACGCAAACGAAGCGTCGAACCACCGTGCTGACGGCAGCATTGTTTCTGGCAATGTGCTTGCTCGTCGGAGGAGTCCGAGCGGTCGACGAACCAAAACCCCAACTGGGTGGAAAAAATCCCGAGGTCGTTGTGCAACCAAAACCGCAGGATGAATCCAAGCCGACCGAGAAACCCGTGAAAGTTGCCGCTAACAAGGCGAAGCCCAAACGGGTGGTGATTTCTGCAGAAAACGCGAAACAGGTACGCTCAATCATCGAGGTCGAGACGGGAAAGCGGATCACTAACATCATACGAGGGCCTCAATCTGGCGAATTGATTGTCTTTCACGGGAATGGGCGCGTCGCAGTCGTGGATGACGATTCACTCGCCACTCAGCGGGAGGTTTCGAAGTTTCCGCTGGAAGACTTTGCGATCAGTTCCGACGGGAAGTCCATGATCTGGCTTGAGGCGGGCAAGAAGTCCTTTACATTCGCAGACGTCACCGAAGAGACCGCTGGAGGTAAGACGATCTCGATCGATCTCGATAGCAAATTCGAACCTGGATACTCCGCGATTAACCCGGATGGCACGCTGATAGCCATTGGCAAGACATTCTGGGATCCGGTTGCAGAAGGTGCCGGGGACTCCGAAATAACGGTTTGCGACCGTACGGGCAAGCTGATTCACACGCTTGAGAAATCTAGAGCTGGTACACTTAGACCTATGTTCAGCCCCGATGGAAAAACGCTCGCCGTTGGAAACCGGAACTACGAGACGCGCCTGTTCGATGTCGCGACCGGCAAGCTGCTGCATTCTCTCAGCAAGAAAATGACGCACGAGATTGCGTTTAGTCCAGATGGAAAGACGTTGGCTGCTGGATACGTGGATGGGACGGTGACGCTGTGGGACGTTGCCTCTGGCAAACTGTTGAAATCAGAACGCTCTGGCTGTGACGAAGTTTATTCTGTGGACTGGAGCCCGAGGGGAGACCTTTTAGCCACGTCAGGCCTGCACGGAAAAATTGTCCTGTGGGACGCGACATCGATGACCAGGTTGAAAGAACTGGAAGCCCCGGAGTGGGTCATTCGGGTCCGGTTCACTGCAGACGGGACACGTGTAATCAGTTCGAGTGCTGCAGACGCCTCTGCAAAAAAGGATCTGAAGCTCACGGTCTGGGCCATTCAGGACAAGCAAGGTCAAACAAGCTCAAAGATCGACTTACCAGGTTCGGATAAGAAGAACGATGGCCAGGTTGCTGCACGACCAATTACCTATGGTGGTCATACGACGGCAGTGACATCGCTCGCCTTTCGACGGGACGGGAGCCAGGTCGTTTCGGCGAGCGAGAAGGAGGTCTGCATCTGGGATCCCGTAACCGGCAAAGAAATTCGGCGGTTGAATGTCGATGGCGAAAGTGCAGTCGGTTTCAGTCGAGATTTCGATCGTCTGGCGATCGCCAGATCGTTCCATTTTGACGTTCCCGCAGCGCGCCGAGGAAAGTTGACGCTGCAGGACACCACCAATGGCAATGACATCTGGAGTATCGACCCGCATGGTGAATGGGACAGGGCATTTCCGTTTCCACCCGCGATAACGTCGATCGCATTCAGTCCCGATGGGAAACGGCTGGCGACGGCTGGAAGTGAAACAAAAGTAGGAGGACCGCACGGGTTGCCGGGGGGCATTGTGAGAATATGGGATTCCCAAACGGGCAAGGAACTGCAAAAGTTGGAACCGCTGTCCACGCGCGCAGACGCTGTCGTTTTCAGTGCCGATGGCAAGTACCTGGCGGTTGGCACGGGAGGAGCTTCGGGCGAGTTGCCCGAACCGGGGGAATTGCATCTCTGGAGTGCCGTCACCTTCCAGCAACTTCACACCTTTCGAACGCGACCGGACGTTGAGCAAGGTGGCAATCCAGGCTCAGTCACGAACGTGGCATTCCATCCCGGTGGGACCTTACTGGCAGCCGCGATCACGGATGGGACCGTTCGACTTTGGGAACTTCCGTCAGGACGCGAACTGTTGGAGTTTCGAGGTCATCAAGGACAAAACGGCAGCGTTGAAGTCGACAAACTCACAGGACGCATTCTCGGCCGCAATTCCGCAGTGCGAACGGTGGCCTTCAGTCCTGACGGCAGCAGGTTGGCGTCGGCCGGTTACGACCGCGTCGTGCGTCTCTGGGATACGCGTACTGGCGACCAAGTCCGAACGTTTCGCTTCGACTCTGCACGTATCGACGCCGTCGCTTTCAGCCCCGACGGGAAACGCCTCGCCGCCGGCGGTAGCAACGCAGCGAAATCCGGCTTGGCCATGATCTGCCAATTGAGCGACAAACCAGAGGAACTCATCGGCCCAATCCTGCCTGCTCTGCGTAAGGCCGAGATCGCGAAGAGCGATTTGGAAATCAGAACCCAAATCGAAATTTCAGTGAAAGGAGAACAGACGCACTGGGAAAAACTCGATACCCCCCAACGCGGGATCAAGGATCGCATCGTCAAAGTCCTGAACAAGACGTTGAATCTCAGCGATGAGCAAGTCGTGTTGGCCGCCTGTCTTCTTTCTGTGGGCCGACCTCCCAACGACGAGGAATCGAAACGAGCCGAAAAGGAACTCGCCGAAACCAAAGACCGAACACAGGTCGTCCTGAAACTCGCACGCGGATGGGTCGAGAGCCGCGAATTAAACTCCCCGCTTGCTGCTGCCAATAATCGCCTGTTGAAGATGCAATCGGAACTTGCGACCAAACGCGGCGATGGTGAGGTTCCCGTTCTGCTGACTGCTGAGGAGTTTCAGAAAGTTACAGTTGACTGCGCGGAAGCGGTAAATCAGGCCGCAAAAACTGACGAACAATTCGTCGATCTGGCCTGTCTGCTGGCTCTGTCACGATTCCCCTCCCCAGTCGAAGCAGGTCAGTTCGTTCCGCATCTGAAGAAAGCGGCCGACCGTGCTTCAGCGACCAGGGACATTTTCTCCTTTCTGCTGAACAGTAAGGAGTTCGTGGCTCCTCGGTGATGGAACCGCATCTGTAAAGGTGCACAGGTCGCTCAACTCGGCGACCTGTGCGGTTCTGTGAAATTCACTTCCCGATATTGAAGAATCCGCGTGTCACACCCATTCTTCCAAGTTCGTGAATGCCATATCAAATGCCGCTGCTGATACGGTGAGTGCATTCACATTGACTGTGCTGGCGAGCGCGTCACTGACTCCCGTTCCACTCTGGACGGTGAACGTGACATTGCGAACCGTTGTGTCCGGTGTAGCACTGGTGTTGAGATACGTCACTGACCGCAGAGCGGCCTGCCACTCGGCCTTGGTGGCCGTACCCGTATCGGACGTCAGGAACAGCACCCCTCCCGCATTGCTGGTGACTGTGATGTTACCCATCGTCAAGCCATCGTTGGTGAATGCCAGCACGTCCTGCCCAGCCACGAAATTGGTGATTGTGATCGTGGCATGTTCTTCAGAACTATCGATATCGGTCAGCACGAGGCCCGTGTCGATCGCTGTGGCGGGGTCATTCTGCACATAAGTGATGTTGCCACTGATCGACAATACACCCGGGTCGTTGACGGCTGACAGTTGAATCGTGCTGGCCAGCGAATTGCTGACAGCCGTTCCATCGTTTGCTGTAAACGTGACGTTTCGAGTCGCAGTCAAAGGATTGTCACTTGTGTTGGTATACGTCACCGATCGCAGCGCAGCCTGCCACTCGACGGTCGTGGCTGATGCTCCGCTCGACGTCAGCGACAGAATTCCGGCAACATTGGTTGCGACAGCGATGTTACCCATCGTCAGGCCGTCGTTGATAAATCCGAGGACGTCCTGGCCAGCCGCGTAGTTCGTCAATGTCACGGTGGCGCTGGACAGGGTACTGGACCCCGCATCCGTGACGGTGATTCCAGCATTGATCGGCGTCGCCGGATCGTTTTCTGTCAAGGAGATGTTGCCAGGGTTCCCCAGGACCGGCAGGACACCGAGGACATTCACGTTGATTGTGCTGGCGAGTGAATTACTGACTCCAGTTCCACTCTGGACAGTTATCGTGACATTGCGAACCGTTGTGTCCGGTGTGGCGCTGGTATTGAGATATGTCACAGCCCGCAGCGCCGTCTGCCACTCGGCCTTGGTGGCTGTGCCCGCGTCCGACGTCAGAAACAACACACCGCCAGCGTTACT
>CAIWEX010000138.1 GCA_903911795.1 uncultured Schlesneria sp. | reverse complement strand
CGCCTTGCCATCTGAAGTCATTGGGAACGACAACGCCACTCTTGGATCTGTGCAATCTGATACCCAAATTCTCGGGTCGAAACGAAGAGAATGGGTGCTCAGGATTCGCTGGAACTTTTGGACTCACACGAGAGAACTTCCACGAATCACTGGTGATTGGTGGAGAGTTGATCGAACGGATGCGTCGTGACGACCATCAACTCGGACTGACCGAATGCAGCAGTTGCCGGCTGCAGATGGAACAGCGGACGCCGACTCCTACTCTGCACCCTCTCAAGGTCCTGGCGCTCGCCTGGGGGCTGATGCCAGAAATCCATCGGCGGCTGCGACCAAACACTCGCAAGCGAATGACATCCTGAACCAGGGCCAATGCCTTTTTGAAGCCGGGCAGGAAGGGTGCAGGGTGGAGTCAACGTTACCCAGATCTTTTTCACTCGGTTGGGTGGCAGGGCCGCACTGGCTTTGCAGAAGCCCCCGAAATGGACGCGTTTGAACGGGGGCTTCCCCGAAGCGGGTGCGCCCCTGGCACCCTGTCGTCCTAGCCACATCGCTCGAAGCGAGCTTGTCCCACCCTACATTGAAAAAGCCGATTGCCCTCCATCCTCAACGGATTGACCTTGCATCATTCGAGATTTTGCGAGATGACAGCTTTTCAGTGGTAGACAACCGCAGTCTCATTGTGTATAGATTTGCGTCAATCGGTTTGGTTCACAGCGGCGAGCTGCGCGTTCTGTTCGTGCTGCCAGTCGTTTTTGCATCATCAATCTGTCTGGCTCAGATTAATTCACCGCACGTGAGGCGTTACCATGTCCGGCGTGAACACGGAAGAGCTTCTGATGGTGGCGAACGAAAGCCCGTCTGCAGACCGATCGGCCCCATTATGTGAGCCACTGGAGTTTGAGCCTTACCTGCGACCACAGGTCTGGGGAGGCGATGCTCTTGGCCGACTCCTCGGGAAAGAACTCTCGCCTAACACGCCCGTGGGTGAGGCATGGGAGATCTGTGGTCTGCCTCAAAACCCCAGTGTTGTGACCGACGGTACGTTTGCAGGTCAGCTTTTGCCAGACCTTTGGAAACGTCATTTTACGGAAATATCACGTCGGCATGTCGTAGGGGGGAGATTTCCACTGTTCGTGAAGTGGCTCGATTGTCGTGAGCTTCTGTCCGTTCAAGTACACCCCGACGATGAACGAGCAATGGAATTGTTGGGCGAGTCATCCGGAAAGACGGAGGCTTGGGTGGTTGTCGACGCCGAGCCAACATCCCGGGTCTATGCGGGGCTGAAGTCAGGGATTTCGCGAGAAGAATTTCTGGAGCATTTGAAGCTCGGAACGGTTGCTGATTGCCTGCACTCGTTTACCCCCAAGGTTGGTGACTGCATTTCGCTTCCGGCCGGGACGATCCATGCAGCGGGAGGAGGCGTTGTATTCGCCGAAGTCCAGCAGCCGAGCGATGCAACGTTCCGATTGTTTGATTGGAATCGGCTTGGGCTGGATGGCCGGCCGCGTGCGCTCCATCACGATCTGGCCATGCGCTGCCTGAATTGGCCCCAAAACCCCGTGAATCCAGTGATTCCGGTACCGATTAAAACTGGCTCAAGCGCTGATGGAGAATCGCTGCTGAAGACTTCGGTATTCGAATTGGACAGATTCCATGTTCGAAGTTCCTGGCGCCAGCCCTATGCGGGGGAAATGTCGATCTGGATGGTGTTGGACGGCGTGGCGGTATTGACTGCCACAGGAACGCCCAGAGTTTTGCAGCGAGGATCAACGATTCTTCTCCCCGCAGGCGTGGCGAACGCCTCATGGGCTGCGGAGGATCCAGAGATTCCTTGCCAGTTGCTTTGTATCCGACTTCCATCTGCGGATTCGTAGGGATCAGGCGGAAATATCGCAGGCCCGACCCCGGCTCTCTCGTCCCCAATGTAGCAGCACAAATCCTGGCAATGGTCGCTTACCTTGCAGTTTCGTGGATCTTTCTCTAACTTCGGGGGCCACTACAACCGAATTAACCGGCAAAGTCACAGAAGTGGCGAGGCTTTGGGCGTCGGTTGTCGAACGCAGGCTTCGGAAAGGATCGCCTCGCCGCGAACCAATCTGAGATGCCCTTCATTTTGGATTGCACAACTGCCGCAAATATAAGAGGTTCCGGAGATTGCCCCGTGCGGTGAATCGCCTTCTTCTTGGTTTGTGTCCCGATACAGTGATTTTACTGACCGTCGAAAACACTCTTGTACAAGGAACGCAATGGCTGATTTGATTCCTCCACATGGTGGATTGTCTGAACCGGTTTGCCGAACGGTCGGCGCCAACGACATTGCCGCATTCAAGGCTGAAGCTGCGACTCTGCCGAAAGTTCCCGTTTCTGCTGCAGATCTGTCGACGGTTTACCGTCTCGGCGATGGGACGCTGAGCCCACTGACCGGGCCGATGAACAGCGAGGCCTACCATCGAGTCCTCGACGAAAGCGTCGTGATTCAGGACGGTAAGAAATACGCCTGGACGATTCCGCTGGCGTTCCCTGTCACCGGTGAGATGGCCAAGACCCTGAAGAGTGGTCAGAAGGTGGCGCTCGTTGGACCCGATGGTGAAGTCGCTGCGACGCTTGACATCACCGATGTCTATCCCTGGCCAAAGCTGAAGTATCTTCAGAGCGTTTATTTGACGGATCGGATTGACCATCCTGGTGCAAACATTGTCATTGATGGGGAAAAGGCAAATTCCCACCTGATCGGTGGCGAAATCAAGGTCTTGCCACAACCGAAAAATCCCAAGTTTGGCAAGTATGTACTGACCCCACGTGAAGTTCGCAAAGTGCTGGCCGAAAAGGGTTGCGATGCGGCCGTCGCATTCCAGACCCGTAATCCGCTGCACCGAGCCCATGAATACGCCCTCGTTTACGGCTTGGAAACCCTGGTTCGCGAAGGCAAGAACGCTCTGGCGGTCTTGAATCCGCTGATTGGTGAAACCAAGGGTGATGACGTGAATGCGGAAATCCGCATGGCCACGTACGAAGCCCTGATTGCCCAGCGTCAGTTGGGCGACGGCGACAGTGATCAGTCGCTGTGGGGACCACGCAACGAATCAGTGCCAGATCGGGTTGTTCTGCTTGGCCTGGACATCAAGATGTTCTACGGCGGGCCGAAGGAAGCCGTGATGCACGCGATTTACCGCCAGAACATGGGGTATACGCACATCATCATCGGTCGTAAACATGCCGATGCACCGTATGCCAACGGCGAGAACATCTGGGGTGACTTCGATGCTCACCAGATCTTCGACAAGCTGAATGGTAACCTGCAGATCAAGCCACTGAAGGTCGGCTTCGCTGCCTACTACGATTCTGTGGGCCGTGTCGATCTGACGGAACGTCATCAGGGCGAAAAGCCGGTGTCGATCTCTGGAAAAGACATCCGAGCCACACTGCTGAAAGGCGAGCAAGTTGATCCCCGGATCATGCGCCCCAGCACCAGTCAGATTCTCGGCGCGGCGATGAAAACCGCGTGATTTGAGCTTCTTCGATCTACGGCCCCTTGCTTCACAACTCTGAAGCAAGGGGCTTTTTTTATCTGCGTCAGAGTGGCGGGCGCATCCGCTTCAGGGATGCCCCCGTTCAAACGCGTTTCATTTCGAGGGCTTCTGCAAAGCCAGTGCGCCCCCGCCACCCAACCGAGAGAAAAAGTTCTGGGAAACTTTGACTGCCCAGCGTCAAAAAGGCATTGGATCTGGGCACTGTGGCAGTGTTACATCACAATTGTGAAGCGAATCTGAAATTGGTATCCGTGGATGTGTTGCTAATGGCAACTCCATCTGGTGATCCGTATGATGCTTTTTGACGTTGGCATCATCACGGGTGACCGCCACAGTGATTTGCAGGGAGTTCTCATGGCCGCAAAAGTTTCGATCCAGTGTCCCGGGTGTCTGGCAAAACTGAATCTTGCTGACAGCAGCAAGCTCGGAAAAAAGATCAAATGCCCCAAGTGTTCTGACATTTTTGTGGCAAAAGCAAACGACGACGAGGACCTGGACGATCTTGAGGACGACGATGCTCCCGCGAAGTCGAAAGGGAGCAACAAGCGTGCTGCTCCCGCGAAAAAAGGTGGGAAGAAGGGTGGCTCCGGCAGCAGCGGCCCGAGTGTTCCACTGATTGCAGGCGGTTCCGTAGCGGTTATCGCATTGATCGGAGCCGGGCTGTTTTTCTCTGGGTTCTTCGGCGGAGCCAAACCACTTCCGGCACCCCCGGTCGAACCGGTGCCCGCCCCTGTCGCAGTAGCCCCCGCACCCTCGCCGCCCGCTCAACCTGCGATCCCCCCAATCACGGCGACCGAAAAAACATTGGGATTGCGCTGGATGCCGGCTCAGACCGAGTTGGTCATCCACCTCAAAGTCGCCGACGTGATGCAAGCGGCTCTGTTGAAGCAGGCGTTTGAAAATCCTATGGCCGCGATGGCCATGGCGGAAATGAAAAAGAACACCGGTGTCGCCGCGACAGATATCGAGAGCGTCACGATTGGACTGTTGGAACTCCCGACTCCGCAGTCATTAACCAGCATGGGAATGGCCGCACAAATGGGAATGCCAGGGGGGGCAAAGCCACCGCAAGCGATCGCCATCGTTCGAACAAAACGAACGATCACACTCGACGAGATTCTTGCAGCGTCGACTGAAGTGGCGGGCGCTGAATACAAGACGAAAAAGTATTTTGAATCCAAGAATGGCGAAACGAAAATCGGTGGTTGGCTGGCCGACTCGTCAACGCTGATTATTGCCCCTTCGACCGAATTGCAAGCGATTATGGATCGCGGTGAAACCGTCATTCCACGGAAGGAACTCGCCTATGTCGATGCTAAACCGCATCTCCTGGTCGTAGCGGCACCGAAGGATCCAAAGGCGTTCGCACAGAATGCAAGTGCCCCGCCTGGAGTTCCTCCCGAAGTTGCGGCAGTTTTCGAAGCAATGAAAGAGGCGTCTGGTTCGAGCCTGGGGGTCAGTATTCGAGGTGGTTTTGATGTGCAGTTGAGCTGGATGTTGAGCAGCCCTGACGTCGCTGGAAAACTCAAAACATCTCTAGATACCGCGTTGGTCGAAGGCAAGAAGCAGTACGAAACTTTGAAATCAAATGGCTTGCCACTGGTTGCAGATCTGGGCGACCTGTTGCTCAATAATTTGAAAATCGACGCGGCATCGCAGGTTGTGACGATGACGACCGGGGTTCCTGATTCTGAACAGCAGAAGATCGAATTGCTGGCTCAAATGGGAATGGCGATGGCCAGCGGATTTGGTGCCGGCGGGAATCCCTTTGGGGGGCCAATGCCGGGCGGGCCTGCAGTAAGTCCCGGGGGACCTGGCGGGGCAGGTGGACCTCCCCCATTCCGGCCGAGTTTCGGCACGCCCGGACAGACGGAGTCAGTAGCGTCAGAAAAGGTAGACGGACTTCCTGACGGAACAACGCTTGAGGCGAGTGCATCGTGGAGTGCATTTCCCAGTGTGACGCCGGATGGAAAGTCATCGACCCCCTTGCAGATTTTGCTGGATCTCAAGGGTGACGGGATCGGACAAGTCTGTGGCTACGGAATGGTGGCTCTCAAGCCCGCTGTGCTGCAAGGGGGTGGGACCTTGCGGACCTCCAAGACAGAGACTCCGGGATTGCCAAATCTTACCAAGGCCATGGCCGGATTTGACCCTGCCAGTCTTGATGCGATCGAGCACCCCGAGGGAACATTACGGATCGTCGTCTCGATTGATTCACCTGCCGCGGATGGAAAATCCCTCGAAGCACTTGAAGGGACCTTCAAGTACGTGACGTTTAGTGATTCGGAAGAGTTCACCATTGAGGAAGCATCCAAGGCTGCCAAACGCCCCCTGATGGACCCAGCTCTAAAAGCTGCCGGGGTCAAACTGCTGGTCTCCCGAGGCCCCGTCGGTGAAGTGTTGACGTTGTCGTGCGGTAAGGGTTTCTTTCTCGGGAAGGCTACGGGCGTCGTACCAGATGCTCCCAATGGATTAACACATTCTTTCGTGCCAGACACCGATAAGGGCCAACCCGTACAAAAGCTCAACTCGATTGATCAGTCCGGGAAGTTTCCAGAGACCATGCAGATTCAATTCAAGGTTTTTCGTGAGACGAAAGAACACACGACGACATTCAAGTTCGGAAAAATGCCGTTGCCCGCGTTTGCTTCAAAGCCAACGGGGGCTTCAGCGATCCCTGGGCAGCCACAATTCCCCGGACAACCGATGCCGGTTCCCGGCCAACCCATGCCAATTCCGGTTCAGCCGATGCCGGTACCGGGGCAACCAATGCCACAGCCGAAACCATAGGCAAACACTGGCGGCCCAAGGCCGCCACCGCCCAATTCCCAAGACGTCTGCCGCTGCAGTGGACGACATCGGCCTAACGGCGGCGAACGAAAGAATGCGGCCCAGATGCTGGGCGATCTTCACCGCAATTCTCGGCTAATCGGCGACGCTGAATACGTCAGCTATCAGTTGGGGTGTAAGATCCACAATCCGGGTCGGTCGTTCGCCTTCGGCGACGTTTGGTGTACCGAAGTATAAAACGGCGGAAGTGGTGTCGTGTTCTGCCGTGGATTCTTACGAAGCCTTCGCTTCGGAAGCCGTTGATGCTGCAGGCGGATTGCCATCATCGGATTCACGCGAGTCGTATTCGTCCATCAGGACCGAGGGGCACGTTTCGACGTGTCCGCATTGACGGCAGACGATGCGAATCAAGTCCGATCCACCGAGTCGTAAGTCGTGTTGTTCGCAAAGAACGTACAGTTCCTTCAGGTGGGTACAGACCATTTTCACTCTCCTGAGAGCACACGGATTGACAGGTTCATGCTCCAAGAATATCGCCGAGCCGATTCAAATGCTCTACTGTCAGAGGATTTCTCTGTTTTTTCTGTACTGCGCGTCATGGAATGTGGGTGCCGGCACCGTTTGTTTGTCTGACAAATGATCGGCTACAATCCGGCGGCCGATTTCCAATGCAATCCCTCTGCCACACAAGGATCGTCGACATGAAAGCCTCTGTTGATTCGCACGTGCAAAGGCGCCGATTCGGGATCTTCACGTTCGCCATTCTTTATTGGATTTGCGGCGGCGGTTCGCCGGTCCAGGCCGAAACCCCGGCAAACTTTGTGGCTCTCTTCAATGGAAAGGACCTGTCGGGCTGGCAGGGAGGAAGCACCTTCGATCCTGAGAAGCTGGCATCCATGCCCGACGTCGATCGCGCGGCGCAGATCGCCAAATGGACCGCCACCATGAACGATCACTGGCGAGTGGAAGGGGGCGAACTGATTAACGATGGCAAGGGAGATTACGCCACGACGGTGAACGAATACGGAAACTTCGAACTGCGACTCGAATACAAGACTGTCGCCGGGGCTGATTCAGGGATCTATTTGCGAGGCTGCCCGCAGGTTCAGATCTGGGATATCAACCAGCCCAGCCTGGCGAGTAATCCACATCGCAATCCCAACAAGGGTTCTGGCGGCTTGTTCAACAACCGGCCACTCACCCCAGGTCGTGATCCACTCGTCGTGGCCGACAAGCCGTTTGGCGAATGGAATCAGTTTCGGATCATCATGGTTGATACTCAGGTTTCCGTCTGGCTCAATGACAAACTGGTCGTAGATCATGCCGTGATGGAAAACTATTTCGATTCAGAACGAAAACGTCCTGTTCCGAAGACGGGGCCAATCCAATTGCAGACGCACGGTGGAGAAATCCGGTGGCGCAACATCTGGCTGAGAGAAATTTCCGCCGACGAAGCCGCGAAGATCCTCAATGAAAAAACCAAAGCTGCGGCTCAATAGGCGATTTGACAGGTGAAACAACGGCCGTGCCGAGTGAGTTTGAAAACGGAATGAGTAGAGAAAAAGGATTGTGTAATGGGGTTGGATGAAATCTGGAATTCGATAGTCACGGCCGTTCGCGAGCATGCCGTCAAAGTGGCCGCCGGGTTCGTATTGATGTTGGTTGGATGGTACTTCGGTAAATGGCGAGCGAGGGCACACTGGAAAAAGCAAGAGTTTCTCGACCGACTGAACATCTCGCTCAATGCGATCGACGGAGGTGTCTTGAAGATTCGGACGCTGAGTGAAAAGCATTGCGAACAGGTCTTTCTGAATTCTTCAGCGTCGGACGCCGTACAGAT
>CAIWEX010000137.1 GCA_903911795.1 uncultured Schlesneria sp. | reverse complement strand
GTCGCATTCGCAACTGGTATGAGGCTAACATCTCAGACCAATTTCGTGAGCGGTTACAGAATCCAGCTCCACCTGCGACAATTGACGAGATTGCCGACTGCGAAAAGAGCTTGGGGATGACACTCCCCGATTCAGTTCGAGAGTCATATCTTTTATATAACGGAGATGGTGATCTGGAGACGTTCTCTTTCGCGCCGTTGATCTCACTTGAAAAGATCGTCCATCTTTGGAAACTAAACAAAGCGGCTCAAGAAGACGGTTATGGCGCGGATACGTCGTGGATTAAATGCAATAGAGCAATTCGTAAGAAGAATTGGGATTTGAAATGGATTCCGATTGCAGACAACATGTCAGGTAATTTCTTTTGCATCGACCTGAATCCAACGAAATCCGGAACATCCGGTCAAGTTTTTCGGTACATTCGCGAACGGGGGCCAGTCGATCTGGTGGCCAAGAGCTTTGCTGATCTGCTGTTAACTTTTGCTGAGCGATTGGAGGCCGGCAAATATCAATGGAACGACGAATATGGAGGGGTGTGGCCAGTAACTAGAAACAATTTGAGCGGAGGCGCGATATCCTTCACGTGCCGTGGCACCCCAGAAGCAGGTATCGGCGTTGCTGCTCTCCAGTGAACGCAACCTCACAATGGCATCCCGTCGCCCGAGCGCGAATTCACGAATCCAGAATAGGAGACGCGATGGCAACTGATCCGACATCAGTCGCGCAGTCTTGGAGTCGCATTCGCAACTGGTATGAGGCTAACATCTCAGACCAATTTCGTGAGCGGTTACAGAATCCAGCTCCACCTGCGACAATTGACGAGATTGCTGACTGCGAAAACAGCTTGGGGATGACTCTCCCCGATTCAGTTCGTGAATCATACCTCTTATGTAACGGAGATCGTGGGCTGACAACGTTTTCCTTTGGTTCATTGATGTCAATTGAGGAGATTGTCGATCTTTGGAGGGTGCGAAAGTCAATTCTGGATAGAGGGAATTGCCTGGAGGCGTCGGTGATTAGATGCAATAGAGCAATTCGAAAGAGGGGCTGGGATTTGAAATGGATTCCTATTACGGACAGTGGGTCAGGCGATTTTTTTTGCATCGACCTGAATCCAACGAAATGGGGAACTTCCGGCCAGATCATTCGGTACATTCGCGAACGGGGACCAGTCGATCTGGTGGCCAAGAGCTTTGCTGATCTGCTGTTAACTTTTGCTGAACGATTGGAAGCTGGTAAATATCAATGGAACGACGAATATCAACAGGTGTGGCCTGTAACTGGGACGTCAAGTGAAGCAATTTGATCTACTGCGGATGATACCCTCCGGCACAATTCCTCCACTTGGCATTTCTGTGCGTAAACCAGGTCTGGCCGAATCAGTCGAACTTGTGCTCCGAAGTACATGACGTTAATGATTGATTCAACGAAAAGAGCCCGTCCAGAGGGGTTGGACGGGCTCTTTTGATTTTGGGGTAAAAAACAGTGCGTTACATTCCGATCGTCGCGCGACCCTGGTGCAGGCCTTGCAAAATCGGCACAACGTCAGACCGCAGGTCTCCTTGAACTCACATCTCACAAAACGGCCGGCATTGAGTTCGGCCGCAACAGTTACGAATTTCAGCTTTCAAGTGATCGCCCTTTACTTCGCAAGTGCAGGGTCGAAATTGCAACGACGCGCGAGACAATCATCAGCAGGGCGGGCCGTGAGGCAGGTACAGACATTCGTGCCATCCTGGGCGCCATAAATCCTCAGACCGATTCGGAGTCATCGAGTTCTCCTTTCAGGTTGGGCCGCCACATGGCGGTAGGCTGTCACAATCGCGGCAAATCGAATCTCGTCTTCCCTGGTTGCAAGTGGAGTACGTTTCCAACGTGCTCATCCGGCGACCAAATCGCCAACTGCGAATCTTCATCCCTGGCCCACACTCAGTCACGCTTCTGAATGCTCGCGGTCAACATCACCGCGACAATTCCGGCATTGCCCTGCACTCAAACACGCATTGGTCACTTTGACAGGCCCGACCAGTGCGAGGGAACGTCCGTGAACGCCATGAACGTTGCATTCCCGAGGAGAGGCTGCGAAGCGTTGTCTGACATTTCAATTCTGCGCCATGGACCACCCGCGGCAGGTTCTCGTTCGTTCAAATCTTCGTTTTTCAGCCTTTTCTGGTACGTGACGCATCGAATCCGTGAAATCAGGACAAGCTTGCCCAAATGGCAGACTCAATGAACATCCCCGCGACGGGAGTGTGAGGCTCCTGCCGAACCGGAATTGGAGTCAGACACCAATACAAAATCACGGCTCGGCGGGAGCCTCGCCCTCCCTTGTTGTCCGTGATGGGAACTCAGATCAACAATTTTCCGTGCGAGAGACGTATCTCCTGTGGGTGCCGTTAGTTTGGTGATCCCAGCGACGGGAGGGTGAGGCTCCTGCCGAACCGGAATTGGAGGGGGCACCAATGCTCAATCACGGCTCGGCGGGAGCCTCGCCCTCGATTTGGACAATTCCCGGCCGAAACTGGAAACGCCCGTTTGTTGTTTGGAAAGGGCAGTCACTGCCAGCAATAGCACAAATTCTGCCCATCAGTGTCGGGCTGGTTCCTTTTGCTGGCAAACTACCCCATGTAGCTTGAGCGCCGCAGAGATTGTGCCTAATCTTGATGTTTCCGCCCATGTTGACGACTCATCCAAGAATCGACCGAAGTTGATGGGTGAACGCTGACGGTTGTTTTGGAAGTTTCGCTCAGTTCCAACGGGCGGAATGGCCGACCATTTCCCCGCGAATCTCGCTTTCGAACGTGTTTGTGAATAGACGCGGAAGCGGCGGGCGGAAATGATGTTGGCCTGAAATTGGGAAGAAATGAATTTCTACACGGCCGTGCCGTGTGGCTTGAGACAGGTAAGGAAGAGAGAAGCGAAATGTCGAATCCATCGGGAACACCGATTGAAAATTTGGCGATCAATACGATCAGAACACTGAGCATGGACGCAGTCCAGGCCGCCGAATCGGGCCATCCGGGCTCGCCGATGGGGATTGCTCCCATTGCTTATGTGCTGTGGCAACGGTTCCTGTGCTACGACCCCAGCGATCCCACCTGGTTCAACCGCGATCGATTCGTTCTGTCTGCCGGTCATGCCTCGATGCTGCTGTACTCTGTTCTGCATCTGACACAGACGAAGTCGGTCGGTGCGAACTACGAACTGCTCGAGAGCCCGGCAGTACCTCTGGAAGATATCAAGCGGTTTCGGCAACTCGACAGCAAGTGTCCGGGACATCCTGAATACCGCTGGACCAGCGGTGTCGAAACAACCACGGGTCCGCTCGGCCAGGGGATCGCGAACAGCGTCGGGATGGCAATTGCCGCCAAGTGGACGGCTGCCAACTACAATCGACCAGGTTTCGACCTGTTCAACCACGATGTCTATGCCATCTGCGGTGATGGATGCCTGATGGAAGGGATTTCCACCGAAGCCGCATCGCTGGCCGGGCACTTGAAGCTCTCGAACCTCTGCTGGGTCTATGACAGCAATCGGATCACGATCGAAGGGGGAACGGACTTGGCGTTCAGCGATGACGTCGCAACCCGGTTTGCTGGTTATGGCTGGAACGTGGTGCACGTTGCCGATGCCAACAACCTGAGCCAGTTGGATGACGCCTTCACACAATTCCAGAACAAGACGAGTGAGCGGCCCACGCTGATCATCGTTCATAGCCACATTGCTTTCGGCTCACCCAACAAGCAGGACACCTGTGGTGCCCATGGCGAACCACTGGGTGATGAAGAAATCCGCTTGACGAAACGAGGCTACGGCTGGCCGGAAGATGCCAAGTTCCTGGTTCCCGAGGGTGTCTACGAACACTTTGCCGACGGGATCGGCAAGCGAGGTCGGGAAGAACATCAAGCGTGGAACGCCAAATTCGCACAATACAAGCAAGAGTTTCCCGTCCAGGCCGACAATCTCGAGCGGATGCAACGCCGCGAATTGCCCGAAGGCTGGGACAAGAACCTGCCTGTTTTTGCTCCTGATGCGAAGGGCAAAGCCACGCGAGATACCTCGGGACAGGTCCTCAATGCAATTGCTCAAAATGTGCCTTGGCTCATCGGCGGATCGGCTGACCTGGCCCCGTCGAACAAGACCCGGCTGACGTTTGCCGGTGCAGGGGATATGCAGACCAGTTCCTTCTCTGGCCGAAACATGCACTTCGGCGTTCGCGAACATGCGATGGGTGCAGTTCTCAACGGAATGTCGGTTTCCAAAGTCCGACCTTACGGTGGAACGTTCCTCGTCTTCAGCGACTATGTGCGACCTGCCATTCGACTTTCTGCATTGATGGAAATCCCGGTCATCTATGTCTTCACTCACGATTCCATTGGGGTCGGTGAAGATGGTCCGACACATCAACCGGTTGAACATCTGGCGGCACTGCGAGCGATTCCCGGCCTGATCACCCTTCGACCAGGTGACGCCAACGAAGTTCTGGAAGCCTGGAAGTTCACGCTGGAACAGCAGCACGAACCAGTCGCACTGATCCTGACTCGTCAGGCAATTCCGACACTCGATCGGCAGAAGTACGCCGCAGCCGACGGACTTCGCAAGGGTGCCTATGTCCTGTCTGATGCTCCCAACGGCAAGCCTGATGTCCTGCTGCTGGCATCCGGAAGCGAAGTCTCATTGGCATTGGATGCACAAGAGCAATTGAAAGCCGACGGGATTCAAGCTCGAGTCGTCAGCGTCCCCTCCTTCGAACTCTTCGAACACTACTGCCACAAGCACCCTGAGTATCGCAAATCCGTTTTGCCATCAGCGGTCACAGCTCGCGTTTCGGTCGAAATGGCAACGACGTTCGGCTGGGATCGATACACCGGCTCGCACGGCACGTCGATCGGCATGCATTCGTTCGGAGCATCGGCACCACTCAAGCACCTGCAGAAAAAATTTGGTTTCACAGCCGACGCGGTCATCAGTGCCGCAAAGCAGCAGGTCGAGCGCGCTCGCGGTAACCGGTAGTAGATTCTGATGACCAGCGCTGAGCCTCTGGAACCAGGTGCTGCGAAAGCCATGCGAACGGCATGGCTTGTCGTCGCGCTGTTGATTCCAGTGGCTCTGCTGAACTATCTCGACCGCCAGATGCTGGCAGCGATGAAGTTCTCGGTCATGCACGATCTGACCTCCAAAGGTGGCGCACCCTTATCAGAAGCGAGTTGGGGAACGATTCTCGCCCTGTTCAAATGGGTTTACGCATTCCTCAGCCCGATTGGCGGATACCTCGCAGATCGCTACAGTCGGCGTCACGTCATCGCGGCCAGCTTGTTCGTCTGGTCGCTGGTAACTCTGTTGACAGGTATGGTGCACACCTACGAAGAACTGCTGATCACGCGAGCTCTGATGGGGATCAGCGAAGCGTTTTACATTCCTGCGGCATTGGCGTTGATTGCGGACTATCACGTTGGCGACACGCGATCACGTGCTGTCGGTATGCACCAGATGGGAATTTACGCCGGTGTGATCATCGGCGGCTTCAGCGGTTATGCTGCGGATCATCCGGCACTCGGCTGGCGCTGGGCATTTTATGCATGCGGATTGATCGGCGTCGTTTACGCCTTGCCTCTCTTTTTCCTGTTGCGCAATCCGCAACGATCCGTCAACTCCACTGCCAACTCCAACCGCCCTTCGGTACTTGCAGCCGTGAAAGAATTGAGTCAAAACGGTTCATTCATCCTGCTGGTGCTCTATTTCACATTGCCAGCGATGGCAGGCTGGGTCGTCCGTGACTGGATGCCAGCGATCCTGAAGAAAGAGTTTGGAATAGGACAGGGGATGGCGGGTGTCTCGGCCACACTCTACTGGCAGCTTGCGGCAATCTGTGGAGCAGTCCTGGGAGGCTGGCTGGCAGACCGATGGATGCGTCGGACGGCCCGAGGTCGAATCTACGTCAGTGCAATCGGTGTCTCATTAATTGTTCCCGCGATTTTTGGAGTCGGATTCTCGCCGCTGACCCACCAGCTCTGGGTTGCCGTAGCCTTTCTCATTCTGTTCGGCATCGGATGGGGATTCTTTGATGGGAATAACATGCCGATCCTCTGCCAGATCGTCCGCCCCGAACTGCGAGCCAGTGGCTACGGAATCATGAACCTTGTCAGCATTAGTTGCGGAGGTCTGGCGGATTGGGGCGTTGGAATCATGAGCGACAACAACGTCCCGCTCTACGGAATCTGCAGCGTTTTTGCCAGCGCCGCCGTCTCGTCGGTCGTCCTGGTTTTATTGATTCGCCCTCGCGAAATCCCGAGTTAACACATGCCAATTGCTGATTGTTCGGCCCGGCGTTCTTGACCAGCGCCGATCACGGTTTGACCTATCAGCCGGAACGCGCTAGCGTCCGGTTCGAACCGTGACCGGCGCCCAGTAGCTGAAAGTCCTAACCGAAATCTTAGCCTTAATGTTACACTCGCCGTGAGAAGAGGAGACCTTCGGTCGGGCGTTTCGACGGGGTCAGGAGACCCGCGCCGATCATGGTTTGACCCATCAGCCGGAACGCGCTAGCGTCCGGTTCGAACCGTGGGCTGGCGCCCAGGGATCTCGGGCATGCCCCGGCTCATCTTGAGTGCAGCCCCTTGGTTTTCACCCTTGGTCACATTCGACCGCCCGGTCGTTACTCCAACGGAATTACGTCTTATAGCCCAGGGTTGCCAGCGTTTCGTGGCTACCCTGGGTTGGCCGAGGTCTTGGACCTTCTACCCCGAATGGGGTTGCGTCCCGTTTGAAAGAGGAGACCTTCGGTCGGGCGTTTCGGCGGGGTCAGGAGACCCGCGCCGAACAGCGTTACCGAACG
>CAIWEX010000136.1 GCA_903911795.1 uncultured Schlesneria sp. | reverse complement strand
CCATTCGAGCTGTACCATTTGATCCAGAAGGGTTTTCCCAATAGACGCCGACGTTGCTAAGGTTTCCACCGGTTTCCACCTTGCCATCTCATCTATCGTAAAGACGGAGCGATGGGCGGGACCTGGGGAGGTCATCGTCAATAGTGGACCTGTCGACCTGTCCTCTTGTGTTGTCTCTCAACTTCAAAGACTTATGGTGCTGCCCTTAATACTCCATTCCTGGATTGAAGCGGCTTCAACTGGTTGGCATCTCGGGCCATAATCTCAACTGGGATCGCCCCCGAAACGTTGATAGCACCTTTTTCGTCAATGACCGAAATGTATCCTCCAGCGAACCCGTTCTGCCGGACGAGCTCAACTCGGACCGGCTTAGGCTGCGAATGGATCTCAAGTGGCTTGTTCTGGCCGACAATCTCAACCTGAGGATCAAGAAAAGGGGACAGGTCCAATATTGACGAAGGCGACCATTCGCGAGACCTGTCCCCTTTTCCAGTCGTCTTCATGAAATGATTCTGGCCGCGGTGACCAGTACCGCGGCCAGAATAGCGACTGGGTCATGGCTCCCCTTTACTCTCCTTCGAGAGGAACCGCTATCGCCGGGTCGAGAACCCGACGCTACACCCGCCCGGGTTCCCACGTCTCCTGGGCGGTCCAGTGATAGAACTCGCTTTCCTCCCATGCCACCAGTGAAACCCAGCCGTTTGTGACCAGGTTCCGGACCATCGGATGCCGCTCGATGATCTTCTGTATCGAAGACCGTGGTGCGTCGATCACGACGAGCAGGCGTAGCGGTTCGTGTTGAAGCTTGCTGCCGTCGTGCACGGACTGCCAGGGGAGACCGGTCATCAGGTCGCCTCCGTTGCCCAGCAGTACGCCAAACTGACCGACCACGTTGTGGATCACTTTGTTTCCGCTGCCGAATGCGACCGGATCGACCGACGAGACATAGTACTGCATGTTGATCCAGTTCGTGACGACCATCGGTGCGGTCATGATCAATTCGAGGACCTTGAGTTCCGGGTCCAGCCGGTAATCGTAGCTGTGCATGAAGGTTCGCCCATCGAGCTTCAGGCCGACGGTGCGCGACCGGGGAGCGACGATGAACGCGGCGTTCCCGGCCAGACCCCATTCCGGACGGACCTCGGCCCAGTCTCGACTTCTTCGTATCACATCGTCGACATCGGGCGATCCAAGTCGTTGACATCGTTCCTCGCGACTCAATCGGCCGGAAATCTCAAGCCACTGCTCAATCTGACTCCGTTCCACCCGATGTGAGTCGGGGACCAGATGACTGTCGCAGAGACTGATTTCATCCGTTGTCGTATTGTGGACAGCTGCCAGGAACCAGGTGTCGTTCGGAATGTCGATCCCTCGGGCAGCCAGGCCGATTCGCACACCCACATCGTTCAGCAGCGCGGCCGCCACGCGAGCGTTGGGTTCGCCCGAGTGACCGCCGCAGGCACCACAATCCAGTGCTGCTCGATAGGGATTGTTGGTGACATCGGACGCGTGACCGCACAGGACGACGATGCGGGCGAATCCATCTACCAACCCCAGGTTCCGAAGCATCCCTTCAGCCAGATCGATTTTCCGCTTTGCATCCAGGCCGCAGTTCTCTGTGGCATGAATGTCCGGCCCCAGACGCGGTGCCAGACTCTCTGTCAGGCCGTCTGAGTCGGCAGAACTGGCTGGCTTTGTCCAATGCAGCGAGTCGGTCAGGAGCTTGCCGAGATACGGCAATCCCAGTGATTCTACGAACGAGAAGCACGACGTTGCGGAGCTTTGAAAGGACTTCCATAATTTGCGGCTTTGCCTGACTGCGATCCGCTTCTCCGTAACATCACGCTCAGTGGAATCGTCGACACTCCGCAGCTTTTCGTGGACATGGAAGCTCGGCTGCAGGAGCACGGGGAGTTGTGGGGTTCCGCTTGAGAAGCCGATCGGTACATATTCCATCGGCATTCCGAAGAATCCAGCGAAGCCGAACGTTTCGATGGAATCATCGACCGTTTCGAGGTTGCGCCGCATGACTTCGGACCGGACATCAATACAGAAGACCATCTGCAGACTTTTGCGTGTCGCCGTTCGAGACTCTTTCGTGCAATAACCGAGTTGCGCGAGCAGGTCCCGGCGATAGAGTTGCTCGGTCGCGACTTGAAGGACGTACCGGGCTAGAACATCCGTGGCGGGGACAGGTGGGACCGCAATCCCGTTGTCGAGGTCTGCATCGGCAGGCCACAACGGTAATGGCCAGGAAGCATCTGGAATTCTTGAGACAGCGACATCGTAGGCCAGTCGAATTGCGAGCAGGCCGATCAGATCATCATCCTGCTCCCCTTTCACCTCGGCTTCCCGGACTCGATACCGGACGTAGGATGCCCATCCGGCGACCGAGAACGATTCACAGAGCAGAAACTGTCGCCAGTGTGATGGCGGCACTTCCAGCGCGGCCAGCAATTCTTCCACAGCCTGACGCGGATCTGCGGGCAACGTAGCGACAAACTCGCGAAATCCCTTCAGTCCCAGCATGTCCATTCGACGACTGAGCTGTGCGGCTTCGCGCCAGGCGGTATACAGCGTGGATTCTTTCCAAGGACTGCTCCAGGTGGCCTGGCCTTCATCGTAATGTGCCGCACAATGACGAGTGATGTCGTTGACAATGTGACTTGACCACGTACTCCCCTGCCGCTGATCCACCGCTTCGGCAACCGTTCGGAAGCGGACTTCCATCGAAGACGAGGTTCGCCCCGAGATCGGAAAGCGTCGTGTAGGGAAAGAGTGT
>CAIWEX010000135.1 GCA_903911795.1 uncultured Schlesneria sp. | reverse complement strand
GCACGGTCGTCAATTTCCGCCGCTTCGATCGATGCTTCGTTGGCGAACTGGAGTGCTGCTCTGGGGGGGGCTCATCGATTGAGCCGAGGTCCTGGTGAGAACGATGCCACTGCGCCAGGCGTGATTTGGCAGAATTCTCGTGATGCGACAATTCTTTCATCCCCCTGCGTTGCTGGAAATTTTCTGCTTTTTTCCACCGCCACCGATATCGGACCGTTTACGCCTGAAGGTCGCGGGGCCATCGTTTGCGTCGATGCCAGAAGCGGTGCCGAAGTCTGGCGGTATTCGCCAACGAATTATCGAGCAACGTTTTCGTCACCCGTCGTTTCGGGAGATTCGGTTGTCTGTGGAGAGGGACTGCATCAGGTCGAGGATGCTCGCGTCACCTGCTTGAATCTTCATACTGGCGATCGACGATGGGAATTTCGAACTCGCAGCCATGTAGAATCCACCGCCGCTATCGCAGATGGGCGAGTCTTCATTGGTGCCGGCAGCGACGGGTTTTATGCCTTCTCACTGGAACCTGATCCACAGGGACAGGCAAAGGTTTTATGGCATCTCGACGCGAGTGACTACGCCGACTGTGAATCATCACCCATCGTTGTCGATGGTGCGGTCTATTTCGGCCTGGGTGAAGGAGGAACCGCTCTCTGTGCTGTCGAGGCAGAAACGGGAAAACTTCTGTGGAAGCTTCCCACCCCCTACCCCGTTTTTGCACCGCCAACGATTGCTGACGGGAAACTGTTCCTGGCAACGGGGAATGGCAACTACGTTCAGTCGGCCAGTGATCTGCTGGCAATGAAGCTGCAGGTCCTGAAGGATGATGAGGACGGAACAGCAATTGGCTGATGCGGCCGAGAAATACAAAGCCGTCGGTGAAGTCTGGTGTGTTGACCTCGCCACGCACGCTGTCGACTGGAAGTTCACAACGTCCGATGCCGTCCTCGGAGCCATCGCGTGGCATTCCGACGGTCTCTATTTCGGTTCACGCGATCGGCACATGTACAAATTGTCAAAGGATGGGCAACTGGTCGCCAGGTACGACCTGTCAGCACCGATGATTTCATCCCCGGCTGTGGGAACGAAACATGTCTACTGCACCACTGCAAATGGACGGCTGTTTTGTTTGGACGACGCGTTGAAACCGGTTTGGGATTCAGGACTCGGAGCGGGAGAGACCTTTTCCAGTTCCCCCGTCATTGCTCATGGACATGTCTACATCGGGACCGCGCGCCGAGGCATGCAGTGCGTTGGTAGTCCTGGTATTCCTCCCGTTCCCGTTTGGAACGGCGGCGAAAATGGTGGAAGTGCTGATGATGTGCCGATCCCGCAAGACGGCGCAGAACGCTGGCGTTTTCCCTCAGGCGACGAATCGGAATTTCGAGTAACGGCTCCCATGATGCCGCTGCTGGATTCGCTTTTTGCAGTGGGAGTTCAAGACGGCAAGACGAAGCTTATCCGTCTGGGGATCGAAACCGCCGAAGAAATAGATCGATTGATCTGGTCGAAAGAGTTTGCAGGATCCATCGACGTTGCACTTGTTGGAAGCGGAAAAACGATCTGCGTTTTCGAAGAGTCCATGGATGGTTCAACGTTGACGCTCCATTCGCTTTCCGCATCGGATGGTTCTATTCGCTGGAGTCATCCCATAACGGGCGACAGTCCGTTGCATCGCCGAATTGCTTCGAAACCAGGCGTAAGTCGCGGAGCCCTGCGCCATGGGATCGCAATCGATGTCGATCAGGTCTTTTTCTGGCAGGACAAGGGGTCGCTTTGCAGCTTGGACCTTGTCCAGGGAACGGAACTCTGGGGTCAGCGGAATGCAGATATCCAGACAAATCCATCGCTCAAACATTCCTCCGAATTGGGATTGGGAACGCCGACGATTGCAATTGGACTTTTGTTCGCGCTGACAGAAATCGAAGGTGATTCGTCATCGGTCATGCTCTCCGCGATCGACGCGAAATCAGGAGCCACGCTTTGGCGTACGCGATTGAACGAACCACCCTTGGGAAGTCCGATTGTGGATGGACTGCATGTCATGTTGCGACGCAGTTCTGACGTTGCAATTCATCGTATCGTTGATGGAAGTTTTTTGCGTTCGGTTGCGATCGACGATGTGCCAGCTATGAAGCCGCTGCTGAATCCCGATGAGAAAACTTACGGCAAACTGGTGACTCCGGTCGTCGCTGCGAAGGGGCATGCGATTTTCGCGACCGAACGCGGCAAGATTGTTTGTTTCGGGGGCGAATCACCGTGAGCCTCACAAATGAACCACTCGTCTATACATTCGGCCTGGGTGAACCGACGACGCAAACGGCCAGCAGCGAACTGCTCGGCGGTAAAGGGGCGAGTCTCGCGGAGATGACTCGAGCGGGCTTTCCTGTTCCTGCTGGCTTCACGATATCCACAACTTGTTGCGCGGCGGTTGAACAGAACTCAGGGACATGGCCTGATGGACTCGAACTTCAAATCCGCGAGGCACTTCAGAAATTGGAACAGGCGACGCAACGAACGTTAGGTCGCGGGCCACGGCCACTGTTTGTTGCCGTTCGTTCCGGTGCCGCCGTCTCTATGCCAGGGATGATGGATACCATTCTGAACTGTGGGCTGAATCCGACAGTCATCGATTGCTTTCCAGCGCCGGACCATTTCTGGAAGGACTACGCAGAACATATCCGTCTGTTCTCTGCCTCGGTCGCTGGTGTGACCGTCACTGCGAACCATGATGTCTCACCGGAAATGCGTGCACGCAGTTATCTCGCCATGTACGAGGCACGAACCGGCCAGAAATTCCCCACTGACCCCTGGGATGCTTTGCGACAGTCGATCAACGCGGTCTTCGCGTCGTGGCATAGTGATCGTGCGAAGGCGTATCGGCAGCATCACGATGTCCGTGGCATTGTCGGCACCGCAGTGAATATTCAGGCGATGTTCCCGTCTGAAACATCCGGGGTGCTGTTCACCGCCAATCCCAATGACCCTTCCCGGGGTGAAATGATCCTGGAGGCCTCGTGGGGACTCGGCGAAGCTGTCGTATCCGGTGCCGTGACTCCCGATATTTACACATTGGACGCGGAGACCTTGAAGACCATTCGCGTGTCGACAGGATCGAGTCCGGCGGCAGCCAGTCATGACGGTCAGCAGGCACACGTTCTCTCATCCGATCAGCAACGTGAAATCGCGGAACTCGGCCGCAGGATCGAACGCCATTTTGGAGTCCCGTCTGATATCGAATGGGGTATTGCGGATGGTCGTGTCGTTCTACTTCAGACCCGCAAAATTCGCGGCTTGGAAATTATCGAAGACGCAGAGAAAGGTCGATTGGCCGAGATAGCCCGGCTGCAGTCACTCGCAAGTGACGATCCTGCAGTCTGGGTCGTTCACAATCTCTCCGAAACACTCACCGCTCCAACACCACTCACCTGGGATCTTGTGCGATGGTTCATGAGTGCCCATGGTGGCTATGGACAGATGTACCGGCGGCTGGGACATCATCCGCGCGAACGCGAAGCAGGTCACGGATTTCTCGAATTGATCGCGGGGCGAATCTACGTCGATCCTCGCCGAGCGGCGGAGTTTCACTTTGGCTCCATGCCATTCGAATACGACATTGATGAAATTCTGCGAGACCGTACAGCGCTTGATCGCCCACCGACGCGTTTCAACTTTGATCGCACGGATTCACTCTTCTTTTTTCGTCTGCCCGGTCTGCTATGGAACATGATCCGCGGTTCGCGAACGATGAAACAAATGTCGAAGTCGCCCGGTGAGCGATTCGATCGGATCGCCGCGCCGAAGCTCGAAGAGTTTCTGAAAGAAGCGACGCAGCGAAATCTTCAATCACTCACGACCGACGATCTGATTCGGGAATTGTATTGCAGGCGTGATTTTGTCCTCGGCTGGTTCGCAGGAGAATCATTAATTCCCGGATTCTTCGGGGGAATCGCGCACGACCAGATTCGCAAACTGGCAATACAACTGTTCGGTCAGGAAAACGGTGAGCAATTTGTCGGAGAACTGACCACGGGATTGGATGGGGATATCACCGTTGAACAGAATCTGCTGCTGTTCGAGATCGCCAGTGGGCGTGGCGATACCAGCGAATTCTTTCAGCGTTATGGGCATCGTGCCGTTAACGAAATGGAGCTGGCTCAACCTCGCTGGCGTGAGGATCACGAGTTCGTAGACAGGATGATCGAGCGATTTCGATCGACTCCGGATTCGTCCCCTTCTGATCGACACTTGCATCAGGTTCGTCACCGCCAAGCCGCCGAAAAGTCGTTGACAGATCGCCTTGTTTCCGTTGGCGGTTCATCTCTTCAGGAACGATTTGAAGCCGCGTTAAAGCAGGCACAGCAGCTACTTCCCTATCGTGAACTGGGGAAATTTCATTTGATGCGGGGCTATGAATCGATCCGAGAAGTGCTGAGTGAATTCAGTCGCCGGTGGGACATCGGCCGCGATCTCTACTTCCTGAGCCTGGCGGAGTTGCCACAGTTCGAGGCCAATCGAAGCTTGCTGGAAACGCAGATTTCCGAGCGTAAATTGCGATGGCGAGCACTGCAAAAGCTGGCGATGTCAGATGTGATTGACTCCCGCGCATTGACGGAGTTTGGTCAATTACGACGCGCGGTGGCGTCAGCGGGCGAGAAAGCACTCGCCTGTCGTCCGATCGCTTCAGGGACAGGGCGAGGCACCGCTCGAATCGTCATCGATCCGGGGCAGATCACGGAACTTGGCCGCGACTACATTCTCGTGTGTCCGAGTACTGATCCCGGTTGGACGCCGTTGTTCGTCAATGCCCGCGGACTGATCGTCGAACGGGGTGGAGTGTTATCGCACGGAGCAATCGTTGCTCGCGATTTTGGGATTCCGGCGGTCGTGCTGGAGGGTGCGACTCAAATTCTCGCGGATGGCTCGTTCCTGGAACTCGATGCGAATCATGGAACGATCATTGTCAAATCCAATTCGACCATAGCCTCGTCAGTGGGGGCGCCATGATGGAAGCAATAACTGTCGTTTGTTCCACGCTGGCCGAGGCTCTGGACGGACCACTCGGCTGGCTGCTCGCGATTCCTCGTGATCTGGCAGTCGTGTTGTTTGCGTCCCTGACGGCATTGCTGATGACGTTGGCTCGGCGCTACGTGACCAACCAGAACTTGTTACACCGATGTGGCGTCGACCTGATGCGGCTCAAGGCCCTGTTACGTGCGTCCCGGAAGTCGAACGACAAAGAGTCCCTGTCCAGATATCGAACGACAATGGCGCAAATCAAGGGAATTCAATTGGCAGCAGATCTGCGAGTGCTGGTTGCCGTCATTGTGCCACTTGGTGTGCTGGCCATCTGGGCCACGGAACGGTTCGACTATCTGCCGATTGCGATCAATGATGACGTTGTTATCCGAGCTCATTTTCCAGTGTCATCGATCGGACGTATAGCGCATGTGGTTCCAGACCCAGCTTTTGAGTTAAAGGGGAGCCCCGTTGCGATAGTCGCAGCGGATTCTTCAGACCCAACTCGAGCGGTCGCCGAATGGAAAATGCATCCGCGACGACCTGGTTCCCATGCCGTCATGATCCGGCACGAGCGAGAAACGGCGACCCACACGGTGAAGTTCGGGGCGGCAACATATGAACCGCCCATTCAAATCCAGAAGTGCAGTCGAATCAATTCAACGGAAGTTGGGATCCGTCGTTACCTGCCACTTGGCTTTAGCCTGGGGGGCAACATCGTGAATTTCCCACCGTGGCTCATGGCCTATCTGATTCTGACACTGGGCATGACGCCAGTCATCAAACGGTTGCTCAAGGTCAGTTGACAGTGCTCGAACGTACGACTGTTCAATGTCAAACGTACGGATCACGGAGTCGCACGATATCCCGAGAACGAGAACCAGAGTTCCCGCTGGCAACGAGCCCAACGGGAATCTCAATCAGTAGTTCGAACGCAGCCTACTTCCCTTGTGGGGTGAAGAGCTTGCTGGTGTGACCATCCGACGTTTGCTGTGGGGCCGACTTCCGCTTGGTTGTACCGTAGGCACCAGAAACATTTCCGTTGGAAGAACGATCACCAATCGATTCACCAACGGTACCACTGGCCGCACCGGCCTTCAGATTAAAAGGGCGTTCCTGACCGGGCCGGAACGTACGACGCTTGGATTCGAAGCCGATGTGAGCCAGGAAATCGTTCAGCTTGATGATTCGCACACCCGTTTCACGAGCTTCCTTGGTCAGTTCGTTCAACTGCTTCCGGACTTCACCCAGTTTTACCTTGTCGTCTTCGTTCACAACCTGTCCAGGTTCGGGAATGTATCCGCGAACGAGGAACTTTGTCTGGACCGAGACCTTGGCATCTTCAGGATGTCGAATTCCACTTTCGTCGATGTACAGGTCAACGTCCGCACCCGAGATTGACAAGAGTTGCTTCATTTCTTCCCAATCACTCTTGCCGTCGTTATCCAGGTCGATCAGACCGACGAAGGCAATCTTTTCTACCAGACCAGGGCTCCAGAGTGGCGTGTAAAGGACATCGTTAACCAGCATCGGTCGGAAGAGATCATCGTCTGTGATCCGGGCTTCGGCGATGTGAGGTCCCAGGATGCGGGTGACTTCAATTTTTCCTTTAACGTCTTCAGCCCCACGTCCCACTCCCTGATGATCTTTGCTGTAGACGCTGAACGTCATACGAGTTTTCAGGAAATCGGCTTCGCCAAGATTGATCCACACGGTCTTGGAGGCGTTGTCGACTCGTTGAATCAAACCGTCACCAACTTCAAAGCTGACTTTTCGCAGTTCGTCGATCTGGTTCACCAGGAAGTCGATATGCTTTTCGAGGCGACCGATTTGCTCGTTCTTCTGCTTGTTGTCTTTTTCGCGACCTTCCTTTTCCTGCTGCAATTCGCTTGTAACAGTGTTGTTTTCTTGTTTGAGACGATCCACTTCATCTTGCTTGGACTTCAGGCGTTCGTCCTGGGTGGCGAAGACATCGCGACGTTCGGTTTCTGCTTTGGTTTGAGCCGCGTCTGCAGTGACGACTTTCTTATTCAGGCGATCGCTCTGCTCTTTCAGTTCCGCTTGTAATGTGGCAACCAGAGTCGCTTTGGAATCGCGATCTGCTTCCAAGGCGGTAATTGCTTCACGAAGCTTCTTCAGAGTTTCGGTGTAATTCACACCTGCTTCTTTGCCTCCGGACTTCGCAATGTCTGCCAAACCGGCTGCCTTGACGGTATTTGCATTCTTGGGATCGGCAGGATCGTAGACCAATTCGTGAGCGATCCCGATCAGCTTCTTCAGGACTTCGATCTTGTCGGTTTCTGCCAGAAACTTCTTCGAAATGCTCGCGAGTTCGTTCGTCTTTTCGGCCGCTTTTGCCGCTTCCGTCGAATAATTCTGATGGAAGTTATAGGTCAGGATTCCAAGTACGACCGAGATCATGACGAACACGATCAACGCGTAATGTACGGCACCGGGCTTGTTGGATGCGGCAGCCATGTGGTTTCCCTCCGGCAAACAGTAAGACGTGGATCAGGTAGCAAACCTGAAGACGGGCGGTTGCGAAAAACTCTATCAATCAGACCGGGTTTGTCACTCCGGTCGACTTTTCATACGGTTGTTAGTCTTGCGGAGTCCCTGCAACGAGTCAAGCAGATTCTGAACTCTGCGTGAATTCGGTGCATTTTTCTCGAAGTCAATTGGAATAGGGGTCGTCGGTCGGCTGTCACCGAGGTCAGGTTCAATCAAATCGGAATTCAAGCGCACTCTTTCGTTGTGGTTGTGTCGGCAGTTTTCGGATGTTCCCCTGTGCGGAAACATGCCCGTTTGCCCCTGTTCCGCCGACTCTCGCAGTCGGTGCCGATTAATCCTGTTCTGCTGGCGATTCAACGACGGCAGGTCAATAATGTTCGCCGAACCGCGACTCCGGTTCTTCCTCGCTGACGCTGTGGATTTACTCGCCTCCCTGCGGAAACCGGTTCGTACATGCCTGATACAGTCTTTCTCATCGATACTTTCTCCCTGATGTTTCAGGTGTTCCATGCCATTCCCCCCATGCAAAGTCCGCAGGGGATGCCGACGAACGCCGTCTTTGGATTCAGCCGGGACTTGGTTTCATTGCTACAGGTCCATCGCCCGACATGGCTGATTTGTGCCATGGAATCACCCGGTCCCGGGGTACGCGATGAAATCTACCCACAGTACAAAGCCAACCGGTCTGAAATGCCCGAAGATCTGCGTCCGCAGATTCCGCTATTGTTGGAAGTTGTGGAAGCCTTTCATGTTCCGGTTGTCCAGTGCGCGGGATGGGAAGCGGACGACGTCATCGCCACGCTGACTCAGCAGGCCGTTGAACGTGGTTTCATCGTTAAAATCGTTACCAGCGACAAAGACGCCCGGCAACTGATTTGCCCTCAGGCACAGATGTACAACCTGCGGAAAAACACGTATCTGGACGAGGCGGCGTTGCTGGCCGACTGGGGAATCCGTCCCGATCAGGTTGTCGACTTTCAGTCTCTCGTGGGGGATGCCGTCGACAACGTCCCGGGGGTCCCGCTGGTTGGTCCCAAGAAGGCGGCGGCGCTCTTGCAGCAGTTTCAGACGCTGGAAGGAGTGTTGGCAAATGCCGATCAGGCTCCGGGCGCAAAACTCAAGGAAAACCTGAAAACGTTTGCCGATCAAGCGAGGCTAAGCCAGCAACTCGTCCGCTTAAACCGGGACCTTCCACTTAACTTTGACTGGGAAGCCACTCGCTCCCCCTCACCTGACGTTCCTAAGCTTCAGGAAATGTTCCGTAATTTCGGCTTCCGGCGGCTCATCGAAGATGTCAAGCAGTTCGCGGCACCTGATGCTACGCCCGAAGTCGTCAAATCTGCCCCGCCGCGAACGGGCGAACGTTCACTGTTCGATGACTCGCCGACCACTCAAGCGGACACGGCCCTGACGCCACCGCCGAAACGACCGACTGAAAGTCTCGTTTCTTCTCAAACTGAGAAAGTTGAGTTGCTGCCAGCCGCACCCAGACGTTGGGAGATCATTGATACACTGGAAAAATTAGGGGAATTCCTCACCCAACTTCGCCAGCAGACGAAATTCTGCCTAGATTTGGAAACGACCGATCTTGATCCTCGCTCGGCACAGATCGTCGGTTGGGCCATCTGCTGGAAACCGGGCGAAGCCTGGTATCTGCCGACGATGGGGCCACCGGAAAGTCAGTTGCTCGATGGTGCGACCGTGCTCAACGCATTGCGGCCAATCCTGGAAAATCCCGGCATACGTCTCGTCAATCAAAACGTGAAATTCGACCTGATGGTCCTCGATTGTCATGGGATTCACGTCCCTCGAGACTGTATCGATGTCGACCCGATGGTCGGTGACTATCTGCTGGACGCAGGAGCACGTTCGCACGGACTCGAAACGCTGATCGAGAAGTATTTTCAGCGAACGAGCATTTCGATCAAGGAATTGATCGGTTCCGGCAAGACCCAGAAAAATATGTCTCAGATACCGGTCGACAAAGTCGCTGAATACGCGACGGAAGACGCGGACCTGTCGCTGCAACTGGCCAATCTCATCGAAACTCGGCTGCGTGAACAGGGGCTTTGGGATTTGTACTGGGAACTGGAACGCCCGCTAATTCCGAT
Organism: uncultured Schlesneria sp.; assembly: GCA_903911795.1. GTDB lineage: Bacteria > Planctomycetota > Planctomycetia > Planctomycetales > Planctomycetaceae > Schlesneria. The sequence continues at coordinate 3,775 of CAIWEX010000135.1, read as the reverse complement.
TCTGGCCGAGATGGAGCAGACAGGGATCCGAGTCGATCCTGATGAATTGCGTCGTCAAAGCGAGGCGTTGACGGTTCGACTGAAGGAGCTGATCACTGAGATTTATGGACTGGCCGGGCACGAATTCAATATTGATTCCCCCAAGCAGTTACAGGTGGTGCTTTTCACTGAGTTGGGACTGCCGATCAAGCGACGAACCAGTACGGGTGCCAGTACGGATCAGGATGTCCTGGAAGAACTTGCCAAGCTGCACGAGTTGCCAGCGAAGATGATTGAGCACCGACACCTGGCGAAGCTTAAGGGAACGTATCTCGATGCCTTGCCTCTGCTGGTTCATCCCCGGACGGGCCGCATCCATACGTCGTTCAACCAGGTGGTTGCGGCAACGGGACGACTGAGTTCCAGTGATCCCAATCTGCAGAATATTCCCATTCGCACGCCGGAAGGTGAACTGATTCGACGTGCATTCATTGCGTCGTCGAATATCCCCGCAGTACTAGCAACCGCACCTGTTGAATCACCAGTCATGGTTGCGGCGAAACCGACCCAACGTCGCCTGTTCGATGATGACGAGGATGATATCGGCAAATCTGCTGAAAATTCGAAGCCGCTCGAACTGAATGTGTCGCGTCCGGATGTTCCGAATGTCGGTGAAGAATGGCGTTTGGTTTGCGCCGACTATTCGCAGATTGAACTCCGAGTATTAGCTCACTTCAGCCAGGATCGCGAATTGATTGCAGCGTTTGAACAGGGGGTCGACATCCATACCGCGGTGGCCTCGCAAGTGTTTGGCGTTGATCGTGAGCGCGTCAGCAGTGAACAGCGACGCATGGCCAAAGCGGTGAATTTCGGAGTGATTTACGGTCAAAGTCCGTTTGGACTCGCTGCGGCCCTGGGAATCGATAAGAAGGAAGCCGCAGCTTTTATTGATGGGTATTTTGCAAAGTATTCAGGAGTCACGCAGTTCATCGAAGAGACGCTTGAAGAAGTCCGTGCAACCGGCTTTGCCAAGACGATCCTCGGTCGGCGCCGGGCGATCGATGGGATTCGAGCGGTTCGCAATCGCAATCTCAACATGCCCGAACGGACCGCCGTCAACACGGTGATTCAAGGATCTGCTGCGGACCTCATCAAGAAGGCGATGCTGGCTGTTCACCACCGCTTGAGAAAAGAACATCATCCCGGTCGGATGCTGTTGCAGATCCACGACGAACTGGTCTTTGAATCACCCTTGTCCGGGATCCCATCTCTGGTGGAACTTGCCCGATTTGAGATGCAGCAGGCCATGGCACTTTCGGTCCCGTTGGTTGTCGATGTTTCGATTGGCTTGAACTGGCTGGAGACGCAGTCGGTCTAGGTGGCGCATTACAGACGCATGTTTGGATTCCATCAATTATCAAGGTGACACTGTGAAACGACGTTGCATGAAGCAGGCTGGCATACTCCTCGCGCTGTTGTTGATCGCTCGACCAATCGTTCTGGCTCAAGAGACGCCGGCACCCGCGTTGACGCTCAAAGTCACAGCCGATCGAGCAGACGCCATCTACAAGTCAGGGGAAGTCGCGACCTTTACGATTGAGGCCGTTGTGGATGGGAAGCCGGTGTCCGATGGACAAGTGACCTGTGTTTTTTCGAAAGATGGCTGGCAACCACAGCCGCCGCAAACTGTCGTGTTGAAGGATGGCAAAGGAACGATTACGAGTAAGCTTGATGAACCCGGCTTTCTGTTGCTGCGGACTTCGAGCGGAAAAACGGCGGTGCTGGCTGCGGCAGCCTATGATCCGCTGCAAATCAAGCCCAGCCTGCCGGTCCCCGATGACTTCGATCAGTTCTGGACTGCACAAAAAGCAGAACTCGCGAAAGTCCCCTTGAAATCCACCATGACGCCCGTGCAAGGTCCTGCAAAAGGGGTTGATGCGTTTGATGTGCAGGTCGATTGCCTCGGTAAACCCGTCAGTGGTTACTTCGGTCGCCCTCAGAACGCGAAACCCAAATCACTGCCGGCCATCCTGTTTGTGCATGGCGCGGGGGTTCGCAGTGCAAACCTTGCCAGCACATACTGGTCGGAAAAAGAAGGGGGAATGCTGTCATTTGACATCAATGCGCACGGCATCACAAACGGTCAACCGGCGGAATTCTACACCGCACTCAGTGAAGGCGAATTGAAGGACTATCGCGCGATTGGACGCAATGACCGCGAGCAGAGCTACTTCAAGGGGATGTTCCTGCGGCTGGTTCGAGCGATCGATTTCCTGACCGCCCAACCTGAATGGGATGGAAAGACAGTGATCGTTTACGGCAGCAGTCAAGGGGGATATCAGGCCTTCGCTGCCGCAGGAATCGACCCGCGAGTCACCTTCTTCTGTGCGGGCGTTCCCGCAGGTTGCGATCATACTGGCAACGTAGCGAATCGGATCAGTGGCTGGCCAAAGCTGGTCCCGAACGACTCGGCAGGGAAGCCCGACGCGGCGGTATTGCAGGCATCACGTTATGTCGATTGCGTGAATTTCGCGGCACGTACCAAGTGCAAAGGTGCCGTCGTGACCGTCGGCTTCATTGACACGACCTGCCCTGCGACCAGCGTCTATGCAGCGTACAACGCTCTTGCGATTTCCAAGGCCATCCATGCCGATGTTGCTGTCGGACACGCAAACAGCCCTGCTGCCTCGCAGGTCATGCAGGAGGCGGTCTACAAGCATGTCCGCGAAATGAAGTGAAAAGGTGACTCCGTCCGCTCTACGATGCGTTTCAAATCGGCCGTCGGAGTAGCCTCGCCATGAAGCCCCTCTTTTCGATCCTAGTTCTCACATCACTTTGTATCCCGGCGAATGCACAGGAAAAACCTGCAAGTTCCATCTGGGATCGCCAGGTGATGCCTCAGCCGTTTGACACCCAGCCGTTTCATCGAATCCGAATCCCGGCGTGGGTCGAAGCGACTGTGGGATGTGGCTACACCCTGTCGGTCATGGATTCGAAAGCTCGAGCGAACGCCGTCCGGCACGGTGTCACGATCAGCGAGATGGGATTCGTCGATCCCTTTTACGCCTATTACGACAGCAAGCTGCTGAAACGCCGCAACCCGCATGTTCCGCCTGGCAAGCTCGAACAGGAAATCGCCGAATACAAAAAACTTGGCGTGCGCATCCTAGGCGTTTATCCCCCCACGCTGCAGGGGGAAGTCTATGAAACCCATCTGGACTGGCGACGAATCCCGACGAACACCACCGAAATTCCGTCGATCGACATGAAGAAATTTCCTCATGGGGGGATGCTGTGCCCGCTCGGCCCGTATGGTGATTTCTTCATCGAAGTTCTCGCAGAAATCCTCACCAAGTATCCTGATGTCGACGCATTCAGTTTTGACGGACTGCACCACGGGGGCGTCTGTTATTGCGAGCATTGTCGCAAGAACTTTCGGACCGAGACCGGAAAGGAAATCCCCAAGACAGATCTCAATGATCCCGACTTCCGTCGTTATCAGCATTGGGCGGATCGAAAGCTGGAAAATCTGGTGCGACGGATGCAAACCCGGTTGAAGGGGATTAAGCCCGATGTTGCCCTCGTCACCTGGAGCACAAATGCCGGTCGCTGGGGACATTTCCTGAGCCTGCCTCGCAACATGCCTGCTCGCATGAATCTATTACTGGATGCTCCCGACCAGGAATTCTGGATGGACGAATCCAATCGTGGGAATACCATCATGCCGGCGTTCACGAATGCCTACATGTGGGCCATTACCAATCACCGCGTGGGATTCAGCGAGCCGTATCTGATG
>CAIWEX010000134.1 GCA_903911795.1 uncultured Schlesneria sp. | reverse complement strand
GCGTCTTGAGCGAAGCGGGCGTGAGGTTTCTGGCGTGCCATGAACGACGCGGATTTCGGAAACGGCTGACTTCCCGTGAGCAACGAAGGCGACTTTTCTTCGGGTTTCACGAGATTTCAGGGTTGGTGTGGCCGATCATTTCAGTATATGCTGATGTAATCTGCCGAATCTCCTTCCTTCCGTGTTTCCGTCATGCACAAACACTCCGCGATCCTGCTGTTGGCATTGAATTTCTGCATTGCGGCTCTTGGTGATTTTTCATCGGCCCGGGGAGAGATCGTTGTTTCGCCAAAGCAGTTGCAGCTGACGGGACGCCTTGCAGGAAGTCAGTTGCTCGTGGAAGCAGAGGTCGACGCCAAAATTGTCGATCTGACGCGGGACGCAAAGTACACCGCGACCCCGCCGGGGATCGTTGAGATTTCCCCCTCTGGATTTGTGAGGCCTCTTCAGGATGGTCAGGCCGTTATCAAGATCGATATCCGCGGTGAAGCTCTTTCGGTCCCGGTCACGATTGCTCAGTTGACGCAGACCGTCGCTGTCGACTTTGAACGAGACGTGATGCCGGTTCTGTCACGCTATTCCTGCAATGCCGGAGCTTGTCATGGCAAGCAACGCGGGCAGAACGGGTTTCAACTCAGTCTGCTCGGGTTTGATCCCGACTTCGACTACGAGGCACTTGCGAAAGAAGGTCGTGGACGCCGCGTGTTTGCTCCCGCTGCCGAACGAAGTCTGCTGCTTCAAAAGCCGACCGGTGAATTGCCTCACGGTGGTGGAAAGCGGATCGAAAAGAATTCCGCCGAGTACCGCGTGCTTTACGACTGGGTTGCCGCAGGGATGCCACGCCGATCAGGTCCCGTCACGCAACCACCTGTTGCCGACGTCACGTTGACCGGCATCATGGTCGAACCTCGTGATCGTGTCCTGCCAAAGCTCGCTCGGCAGCAACTGCGAGTCACCGCGAAGTACAGCGATGGATCGACACGCGATGTGACTCGATTGACCGCGTACCTGTCTAACGAGGCGGCTCAGGTGGCTGTCGATGACTCAGGATTGATGACTGCTGGCCCGATTGTGGGTGACACGGCCGTTATGGCTCGCTACCTGGGCCACATCGCGGTCTGCGGTGTCGCGGTTCCTCATCCCGATGCCGTTCCCGACAGCGTCTACGCGGGACTCCCCAAACAGAACTTTATCGATGAGCTCGTCTGGGCGAAGCTGAAAACACTGCGTATCACTCCGTCGCCTCCTTGTGACGAACATACGTTTCTGCGACGAGTTTACCTGGACATCATTGGTCGCGGTCCGACTGCCGATGAGGCTCGCGAGTTCCTCGACAACAAGACTGCCGACAAGCGGGTGGCCCTGATCGATCACCTGCTGGCCGATCCAGAATATGCCGAGCACTGGGCGAACAAGTGGACGGATCTACTGCGTCCCAATCCTTATCACGTTGGCATCAAGTCGACGCTGGCGTACGACACATGGATTCGCGATGCGTTTCGCAAGAACAAACCGTATGACCAGTTTGTTCGCGAACTGATCACGGCACGTGGCAGCACGTTCCGTGACGGAAACACGGTCATGTTCCGTGACCGCCGAGCCCCTGATGATCTGACGACGATCACCAGTCAGCTCTTCCTGGGAATTCGCCTCGAATGTGCCAAGTGCCATCACCATCCATTTGAAGTCTATGGACAGGACGAGTTCTATTCGTTTGCCGCTTACTTCGCGAAGATCGGACGGAAAGGGACCGGGATTTCGGCCCCTATTTCCGGATCCGAAGAATTCATATTTGCCGGGACCAACGGAGCGGTGAATCATCCGCTGAAGAATACTCCGATGACACCGAAGCCTTTGTTCGGGAAGGTTCCAGACCTGGAAGGTGTCGAAGATCCACGTGAAGCATTGGCCGAATGGATGACTTCGCCCGAGAACCATTACTTTGCTCAAGCGATGGCCAATCGTGTCTGGGCCGACATGATGGGACGAGGGTTTGTCGACCCGGTTGACGATCTGCGAGCCACCAACCCGGCGTCGAATGCTCCACTGTTGAAAGCACTGGGCGACGACTTCCGGGCTCAAAAGTTTGATATCAAGCAACTGATTCGACGGATCGCGACGTCGTACGTCTACAGCATCAGTTCGTTACCGAACGAACGAAATGCCAGCGATCACCGAAACTTCTCACGACATTACCGAAGCCGTTTGCGAGCCGAAGTGTTGCTCGACACCGTTAGCACCGCGACCAGTGTGCGTGAAGAATTCGAAGCGATGCCACAGGGATCACGTGCGAAAGAACTCTGGACCGCACGAATCGATTCGCTGTTCCTGGATGCCTTCGGGCGCCAAGACCCCAATCAGGACCCGCCGTGCGAACGAACGCTTGATACAACGATCGTGCAGTCGCTGCACCTGATGAACTCCAACACGCTCGCTCGCAAGGTGGCCAGCGATAACAGCCGTGCTCATCAACTCGCGACATCGAAGTTGACGCCGCCTCAGGTTGTTGAAGAACTCTACCTGTCGCTGTATGCCCGCCGTCCGTTGGCGGATGAATTGAAAGAAGCGGTCAGCCTGTTTGAAGAATCTGGAGCAGATCGTCGTCGAGTCTGCGAAGACCTGATGTGGGCGATGATCAATACTCCGGAATTTGTATTCAAAGATTGAGTGAGACCTCATGACAATCTATCGCAACTGCAATGGCATCTCTCGACGCAGCGCCCTTCAACTGGGACTGGGAGGCTTCCTCGGGATGGGGTTGGCCGACGGTCTGCTCCGCCGAGCCTTCTCTGCCGAGAATGGTGGCGTGACTCGCGTCGAAGCGAAGAGTTGCATCCTGATCTGGCTGGATGGCGGACCGACACACTACGAAACGTTCGATCCCAAACCACTCGCTCCGAAAGAAGTGCGAGGGGAGTTTGAGCCGATCTCCACATCAGTCTCAGGAACGTATTTCTCGCAGCACCTGACTCGACTGGCCAGCATGGCTGACAAGCTGGCGATTGTCCGTTCGATCTGCCACAACCAAGGCAATCATGGTGCTGGAAATCATTACATGATGACGGGTGCCCCGCCGCGGATTCCCGTTGGCTGTGGTGCCTTCGTCAGTTTCCATCCCAGCCTCGGCTCAGCAACGGCACACGCTCGCGGTCATCGAGATGGTCTCCCCGCATATTTCTCGATCCCCAGCATGACTCGATCGGGCGGTCCGAATTTCCTGGGTGCCCAATACGCGCCGTTCGTGGTTCCGGACAATCCCAACAGTGATTCGTTCCGGGTCCGGGACGTCGCGTTGCCGAATGGCATTACCGACGATCGATTTACGGTCCGGGAATCGATCCGCTCTCGAGTCGATCGATTACCACGAGTGACCGATACCGTCGCGGCCGATCCTGTCCGAGCCCTGGACGATTATTACCAGCAGGGGCAGCAATTGATGCGGAGCGAGAAGGCTCAGGCCGCCTTCAATATTCAGAAAGAACCGCCGACCGTGCGTGAAAAGTATGGTCGCAACGCGTTCGGACAACGAGCCCTTCTGGCCCGTCGACTGGTGGAAGCGGGTGTCCCGTTCATTACATTGAACGAAGGGGGCTGGGATCACCACACGAAGCTGTTCGAGACATTGAACAAGCGAATGCCGGAAGTGGACAATACGGTCGCAGCCCTGATCGACGATCTGCAGCAACGCGGCCTACTCGATTCAACGCTGGTGGTGATGTTGGGCGAATTTGGCCGGACACCCAAGATCAATAAGGACGCAGGGCGTGACCATTGGTCACAAGCCATGAGTGTAATGCTGGCGGGTGCAGGAATTCCCGGCGGTCAAATCATCGGAGCGACCGATCGCGCCGGCTACAACGCTGTTGATCGCGTACTGTCGCCCGAGAACTTCGTATCGACCATCTATCGCAAACTGGGGATCGATCCCGACCAGATTCTGTACACCCCCCAGGGACGTCCCAGCCACCTGGTGAGTGACCCGACGCCCATTGCCGAACTCTTTGCGTAAGGTATGACGGGTTTCAGATCAAAGACCGGTTCGTGGAAGGACACGGAAATATTTCGGAATGTGTTTCAATTCCGTGAGTGCTCCCGAGCGAGACTGTGGGGACGCGATCAAGACTTCCTGCCGTATCGAATACAACGGTCGAATGATCGGCATAAACTGCTCTAGTTCATTCACACCTCAGAATCCGATGGTAACTGTCAGGTCGAGAATTGCGACTGCGTGGGAATGGAGTCCACGATAGCGTCGGGAACAGGAGGGTTTCCCGCTCGTTTTCGTGTGGAAGGATCAGTCCCGTGTCGCTGCAAAACCTGATTTTCGGTTCTTTGATTCGCCGGATCGCGATTGCCGGCGCAGTGATTACGGCTTGCATCGCCTCTGTTTCTGTTCAGCAGGCGGTGGCAACGACTGATGGCTGGATTTCAACATCGGCGACATTGGGTTCGAAGCCTTCCCGGACAGTACGAATCCAGCAACCCCGGCCCGAATCTGCTCCGACAGCCCCGGATGGATATGCCGTAGAATTGACTGGGACGATTGAGTTTTCGCCAATCCCACGCCAGCCACGCCCTCTCACGGCTGCTCCACGGTGGTTTGGTGATCAGGGTGCCCTGTGATCGTATGCGCAAGACTCTTTTGGGATTCGATCAATCAGCCCGAACTCGCTAATAACGTCCGGTTTCAACAGTTGGCTGTTGCCTCGTAGTTGATAGCCACAGCTAAGCAGTGGGGATTCCCCCTGGATGTTCGCCCCGTTCGTAGACGATATGAGCCCGGCCAACGAGGAGTGGATCGAGTGCCCCGAGCGCTTCGACATCTTTTCCCTTGTAAGCGAGACGATGCAAAACGTATCGCATCGCGTTCAGTCGAGCGCGCTTCTTGCAGTCCGATTTGATCACAGTCCACGGGGCATCTGCCGTATCGGTGTGAAAGAACATCGCTTCTTTAGCCTTGGTGTAGGCATCCCACTTGTCGAGCGATGAAAGATCGACGGGCGATAGCTTCCATTGTTTCAGCGGATGAGCCTTGCGCTCTTCGAAGCGACGTAATTGCTCAGACTGACTGACCGAGAACCAGAACTTGATCAGGTGAACACCACTGCGTACCAGGTTTCGTTCAAACTCTGGAGCCTGCCTCACGAACTCGCTGTATTCTTCGTCCGAGCAAAACCCCATCACGCGTTCAACCCCCGCGCGGTTGTACCAGCTTCGGTCGAACATCACGATCTCGCCTGCCGTCGGCAGGTGTTGGACATAGCGCTGAAAGTACCACTGACCTCGTTCGACTTCACTGGGCTTTTCCAGAGCTACAACACGCGCCCCGCGTGGATTCAGGTGTTCCATGAACCGCTTGATGGTCCCCCCTTTTCCCGCTGCGTCACGACCTTCAAACAAGATCACGACCTTCTGGCGAGTTGCCTTCACCCATGCCTGAACTTTCAAGAGTTCCACCTGCAGGTGGTACTTTTGTTTTTCGTAACTCTTTCGCGACAGCAGATTCTTGTAGGGATATCCACCATCACGCCAGTCTTCCGACAATTCTGTATCTGGATTGACCGGAGAGATCGCTTCGGCTGCCGCAATCGAGGGTTGCAGCAGTTGGCGAAGTTTGACGGCATCGTCTGGTGACGCCCCTTCCAGAATCGATCGTAACGAATGAGCCAGGGCGGTCATGTCGTGCGGTGCCGAACTGGTGATGATGTCGCGGATCGCCTCTGCCTGAGTGTCCTGGGCCGCGGCGATTGATTCTGTGACCTCGAACTTTTCGATCTTCGCAGCAGCCAGATCCGGAACGGTATCACCGGACTGAACCGACCGCGGCCGACCGGAGTTCCTTGCTGGGTTTTTTGATCTCGTGGTACCAGTACGACCGGCTGAGGGACTGTGTTGAGAGACCTTCTTGACCATATTTCCCAGTTCCGTAGATCAGTTTCGATGACCGCAAAACCCACACAAAAAAGGCGTTCCCAATCCTTCTTGACGACTCTAACGCGAGTCTGACCGGTGTCGATTGGATTTTTAGATGCAACCGTCATCTTTTCAGAACCAGTTGATCCGAAGGTCCTGAATTCTCCGATTGCAATACTACACCTAATGGTGTAGTATTCAAGTTGACGATAACAAAAACCGCTTTCGCCGAAGTTGTTCGAATGGATGACACGGGACAGAAAGCACAGGAACGGGCAAGGAACAGTCATGCTGTCCAAGACCGCCGACTACGCACTGCGGACGGTCGCCGCTTTGGCAGGTTCTGCGGAATCGGCCCAGTCGGCCGATGCACTTTCCGAGCAGACCAAGGTCCCACGGCGTTACCTGCACAAGGTGCTGCAAGATTTGATTGTTGCGGAACTTGTTCGATCCCGGCCCGGTCCTGGGGGTGGCTATTCACTCGCTCTGTCGCCCGACAAGATTTCGATTCTGGACGTCGTGAATGCGGTCGCGCCGCTGGAACGCATTCGGCATTGTCCCTTGGGGCTTCCGTCACATACCAGCCTTTGCCCGCTCCACCGTGAACTCGACAAGGCATACGCTGCAACGGAGTTGGCATTTTCTCGAGTGACAATTGGCGAGTTACTACGATCTGCAACTGGAATCGTTCCACTGTGTGACGTCGCCCGTCTGGCTGGATCAACCTGATCTGGCCCTATTCAAACAACGTAGATCAATCGAAACGTACCACAACACTATCACCAGAAGAGGAACACCGCATGAGCATCAAGAACTACATCCGTGCAGTGCTGGCCCTGGGAATTATCGGGCTGGTCAGCTCTGGCCTGACTGCGGAATCGGCTGATGAGAAGGTCAGTACAGAAAAACCGCCCGCCGCGACGAAGCCTCGAGACGATCGAGTCACTCTTGCCGTGGCTCGTGATCGCGCCAAGGTGATGGAAGATGTCTACAAGACAACCCTTGACGTGATTCACCATCGCTATTTTCACGGAGAACGGGCGGCGGTACCAGCCCGGGCCATGGAAGACGTGTTTGCAGAAATGAAACGGCAATCGAAAGTCGAAGCCCGCTGGATTTCGATCAACACCAAAGCGATGAGCATCAACCACGATCCCAAGACCGATTTCGAATTGCGAGCGGTCAAAGAACTGGGTGAAGAGAAGTCTGAAATCGAAACGGTCGAAGACGGATACTACCGTCGCGCGGGAGTGATACCACTCACCAGTGGATGCCTCAGTTGCCACGAAGGCCTCTTCAAGTCGTCGTCCAAAGTCCAGCGATACGCAGGACTGGTCATCAGCATCCCGATTCGCGAAGAGTCTGCGAAACAGGAATGACAATTCGATACTGCGCCGTTTCATCCTACGTCTGAATCAGTGGAAATCAGCGAAGATCAGTGTTCCCTAAGAGATTTGAAACACTGATCGCCGCTGATTCACTCTAATCCAGAACATGAGGAACCGAATCCAATTTCTGCCTCACATCGTTTTGCAAATGTCTGGCTTTTACGAAATTGAAGAGGAGACCTTCGGTCGCCGCTTCGGCGGGGTCGGGAGACCCGCGCCG
>CAIWEX010000133.1 GCA_903911795.1 uncultured Schlesneria sp. | reverse complement strand
GGCCTACCTGATTCTCTGGAAGCCGCGACAGGCAGGGGCGGGGCAAAAGTGTGAACCGTGCGTACCTGAAACCACACAACAGTCGTTGACGGATCTTCGCTGAAAATGATGTTTCGGTGGGAGTGGCCTATCAAGGTACTCCCGCTGGGGCCAGTTCCAAGTGGCTTGAGACACGTCTGTCTGGAGTTTTGGAGCAACCATTCCCAGTTCGCGGCGCACGCTCTTGAGAGAGTGAGTCATATACAGATGTTCGGAGGCATCACCTATTTTGTGACCAGCCACGCCCGTGTCCATATCCGGTAAATGCCAAAAGAACTGTTCTCGACCATAAAACCGAAGGCCAGCGATTCACAGGCGCAGTCGCCGTCGCCTCCCAGCGCCCCGTCAACGGAGTAACGCCCTGCGGCATTCTCGGCCGTGAACCACTCGATGAATCTCCAGATGACATCGCAGATCGGGAGCGACTGTTGTCGGAGCGCCCTTCCTTCCGGCTCATCCCGAGTCCGGAATACAAATTCAAGAGCGCTGTCGGTGACAATCCTCATTTGAATGAGATAGTGGTCCTCAGGACTCGTCGACTCCTGCAGGAATGCGGCATAGTTCGTTTGGTGGCCATGCACCCCTATCAGTCGCAACATCGCCTCGACATCTGCCCGCGCAGGACGTTTGCCGAAATATACGGTTCCCCCTTCCGCCTCCGTGATCGGTGACCCCGAAAACGGGTGAGCGGAGCGTGGGTGGAACCCGGACGGTGGAACCCCGCGACGGGTCCACATCGCGGCGCTCACCATCGCGGCGGACGCACGGTGAAAACAGGATGGTGCCGGAAAGCCACCGGCCCCCAACGGCGCAAAAAAGCTGAGATCGCCCGGCTGAATGTTGAGCGAGTCGCCGGGCCAAACGGCCGGGGCGACTTTGACGAACTTCTCGATTCCGTGAGCCATTTCGATCTCCCAATCCGATGGACCGTGCTTCTTACGCCAAAAGCAATTGCTAAATAACCGGATGCAGGGGCGGACGGCTAGATCGGGTGTCGAACTTTTCCGCTTCGTGGGCTGGGTGCGACCGTACTATCGGATTCAATGACGAACGTCCCGGTTGGGTTGGCAGCCTACTGCGTCGTCCAGACTTAATTTATTGGGTTGATCTGAAATTGTAAGACGGACTTCCAGTCCGTCGGCGCCGACCTTTAGCGACAGACTGGAAGTCCGTCGTACCTACTGAATTTAGCCGTGATGACACAGTACTTTGTCGAATCGTAATTTGTTGTTTGCCAGCCCGTCGGCAATGTAACGGCAATCCAGGTCGTAGGTTGCGACACCCGACATCGAGACGTCGGCGTCAATCGGGACCACCATGCGCACGCTCGTCGGTCAATTGCAGCGACCTCGCCAGAGGTGTATAAGACAATCACTACGAAGTTGGAAGCCGATTGCCGACCACTCCCCAGGCACCACAATGTTTGACCCTTACCGCAAGTGGCTGGGAATTCCGCCCAAGGACCAGCCTCCCAACCACTATCGACTGCTCAGTCTCGAAAACTTTGAGAGCGATCCGGACGTGATTGAAAGCGCTGCCGATCGGCAGATGTCTTTCATCCGGCAGTACCAGTCGGGCGAGTACGCCACTGCTGCCGCGAAGATCCTTAACGAATTGGCGGTGGCCCGTCTGTGCCTGTTGAAACCGGTGACCAAGGCCGCGTACGACGAAAAACTGCGGGCGGAGTTGTCGCCGCCTCCAGAGCCAGAACAGGACTTTGCCAATCTCCCGTTTGGTGACGACGAAGCGACCACGAAGAGGCGGCCGAAAAAATCCCGGCCATCGAAATCAGCCGGCTCACAGTCGCTGCTCATCGGTGGCGGGATTGCGGGAGTCGTCTGTTTGCTGCTGGTCGTGTTCTTATTCACCGGCAAGCGGAAACCACCTGTCGATACCGCGAACGTCGTTCCGGCCAACGCGTCGCCCGCAAACACCGAGAAGCCGACCTCGGATCCCATTGTTCCCGCATCCACAAGCGCGGACGTTTGGACGGATACAAAACTTGCCACTGAAGCTGTGGGCGAACCGATTGATCTGCTCAAACTGGTCGATCTCGCTCGTGACCGTGTCGCGGGAACATGGCAGCAGACCGCCACGGCCCTGATCAGCTCTTCCAGCAGCAGCCTGTACCTGCCTGTCAATCCCCCTGAAGATTATCAACTCAAGTTCACCGTTCGGCGAACTGAAGGCGCGGACTCATTAATCCTCGGATTCATGATGGCTGGTCGCCAGGGAATGATCGGTTTCGACGTGGGAGGTGCGGTGTGGACCGGCCTGTATGTCGATCGCCGGGAACCGCATGAAAACTGCACGACGCGGAAGGGCAAATTATTCACCAATGAAGCCGCCACGATCGTGCTCACTGTTCATCCGGGGCATTTGCACGCAACGGTCGATGGAAAGACAGTTGTCGACTGGCATGGAAATTCGGAACGTCTGTTTCTGCATGGTGGCCATGGACTCAGTAGCCGTGAATCTCCGTTCATCGCCGTTTCGCAAGCGAAATACATTTTCGAATCTGCCAGCCTGATTCGGATCAAGCCGGAGCCTGTGACACCGCGACTGGCCCGTCTCGACCATGTCGTCGACGTGCTGCCGCTGATGGACACGGAACGCGATTCCCAACGTGGCATCTGGGGGATCAACAAGAACTCACTCTCCAGCCCTGACAGTACCGGTTACTCGCAGATTTATCTTCCGACCGTCGTGCCCGAAGAATACACCTTGTCAATGACGGCAGAGATGCCGCCAAACGTTCAAGGAGACAGCCTCGTCGTCGGCCTGGTGGCTGGCCAGTCGTATTTCCAGTTCAGTTCTACGAACCGGGATATCGGACTCGATCAGATCGACTTAAAGCGATTCCATGAAAACGAGACGCGGATGGAAGGCCCGTTGCTGAACCCCGGTAGCTCCGTGCGACTTGATTTCACGGTGACCAAGAGCGGGATTCGGACCGAAGTCGACGGAAAAACGATGATCGACTGGCGCGGCGATGTGCGGCGATTGTCGATGCCCAATGATTGGCCACTCGTTGATGCGCGTCGTCTCTACATCGGCACGATGCGGCATTTCAAGTTTCGCGACATCAAGCTGGGGCCTCCGGTTGCGCCTCCCAAAGCTCCGGAGCATCCGCCCCTGTCTGTTGGCAAGCCGCTGGATTTGCTGACGCTCATTGACCCGGCTCGCGATGCCTATACGGGCACTTGGGATCGCGATGGCAATTCGATCCGCTGCCGGGGTGATGTCGAGTTCAACAAGCTGGTAGTCCCGGTCGACGTTCCTGAGGAATATCGGCTCGCAGCGCGCGTTGCGAGGGTGGAAGGTGGCAAGTCCAACAGCGAGACCCTTGGCGTCAGCCTTCCCATCGGCCGGGGCAAAGCCACGACCTTCGTGGACTCCTACTCTTCGAGGCGCGCCATCGTTCGTGCCGAAGCGATCTCCGACATTTCCAAGGAAACTGGCCAGCTCATCCCTCCCGGAGTCGTCAAAGAGATTATCTATATCGTCCGCAAAACGGGACTGCAGTTGAACGTCGATGGTACGACCATCATCGACTGGAAGACCAATCCCTCGGCCTTCTCTGCCGATCGCGGTTGGTCGACGCCGGGTCCCCGCATCGCACTCGAAAGTTTCGGTTCCGGGTTTCGATTCGACAAGCTCGAACTGGAGCAACTTCCTCCCACAGACTTTCCCCAGCCTCAATCGTTGGGCGAAGACGGGGATCTGCTGCCGATCGTCAATGTTGAACGTGATGCTCGCCGGGGAATCTGGAAGCAGGATGCGACCGGCCTGACAACGCCCAAGATGCGAGCGGGCCGATTGCAATTGCCCGTGACTGTTCCGGATCGATATGTCTTGACGATGGACGTCGAAAACAAATCTGGTCGTGATGGCTTCTTTATTGGGCTGCCGATGCAAGGCCATCCGTGCATGGTCTGCATCGATGGCGTCGAAGGGAAGGTAGCCGCACTGTCATTGGTCGACGGTGCCGACATGAATGAAGCACACAACCTCTCACGCCGTTCGTACACGACGCCGATCCTGAGTCCGGGTAAGCGTATCAAGGTGCAGTGTCTCGTAATTCCCAATACAGTTGTCCTTAACTGTAACGATGTGGAAGTCTTTCGCTGGCACGGTGACTCGCGGCGACTGACACTCCATCAATGGTACATCCCTCCCAATTCGACGAAGGAAGATCACGCTCAATTGTGGCTCAGCAGTTGGGAGACGGAGTTCCTGATCCACTCACTTAAGTTACAGCCGATGAGTGGCGAACTCGCTGCCGAACTTGAGAGCAGTTTTGACGGTGTCTACCCGCTGACATCCCAGGCCGACGTGCCGCTGGCTTTCAACGTGCCAGCGCCGACGCCGAAAGTGAACACGGTCGTCAAGACCATGCCCAAGACCAGCACTAAGCCGCCTTCAAAGCTGCTGCCCGTTCCAGAACGCACCGAACTCGAAGCGGCGCGGGCCAAGATCACGAAATCCCTCGCTGCGGAGTACAAAGCGGCTCAAGACCTGAAAAAGAAGTTGACATTTGCGGTGAAATTGATGGAGAGTGCGGTCAGTTTTCAAGAAACCGCCATCGATCGGTATGCATATTTCATCGAAGCCCGCGAAATCTATGCGGGGGCCGGCGATCTGTTGGCTGCGCTCCGCACGGTGGACACAATGGCCCCGTCATTCGATCTCGCGCCGTTTGAACAGAAGTCCGAACTCCTGCAACGCTTCGCGAAGAAGGCGAAGAATCCGCTCCAGCAGCGATTTATCGTTTTCGTGGCGTTGAAACTGGCCGGGGATGCCGCTGCCGAGGAAGACTACGCGACCGCCAAGGAAGCGTGTGGGAGAGCAGTCACTGCCTCGCGATTTGCGTCGGATACCAAACTGCAAGCCCATGCCGTCGAGCAATCGAAAGCGATCGACAACCTGTTCAACCAGTACAAATCCGCGAAACTGGCGGAAGAGGAACTCAAGGCGAATCCGAACAACGCCGCGGCTCACGCGAAGATCGGCGAATACTCCTGCTGGGTGCGACGCAACTGGGCGAACGGTTTGCCGTCACTCCGTCACACGGCAGATACTCGGCTGCAACCCATTGTCGCTGCCGACCTCGCCAATCCAGGCACAGCGGACGCCCAGCGTTCACTGGCCGACTCGTGGCTTGGATATGCCAAGGTGACGAAGAGCAACGTGATTCGCGTTGCCGCCGCCGAGCGCGCTGCAACATGGTACGAGAAGGCAATGCCGGGGCTAAGCGGCGACAACAAGGCCAAAGCGGAAACAGAGATCGACACCGCCTACGAACTGGCGAGCGGAAGAGATTTCAAGAAGCTGCTGGCTCGGTCGCCCAACGGAGTGGACGCGCCGGGCACCTTCGATTGCAAGTCAGAATCGCATCAGATGACGCTCCAAACCACCTTCGACTTCACGAAATCATGGATGCTGTCGCTGGAGTTCAATACGCCCAATCTCGATGGCGGTTGGCATCAGGTCTTCTTCTGGGGGGATGGCGCTGGCGGCGACGATCCGCTCTGGGTCCGGATCGAAGGCAATCGCCTGTCAGCCGTAATGGAAAACATCATCGAGAACCGTGGCCAGGGGATCGACTTTTTCCTGCCGGGTTCAGCGGTCGGTCAATGGACAGACCTGAAGTTTGTTTACGATGCTGTCGGCGGCAATCTGGAACTGTACATCAATCACCGCCTGATCCGCCGGGAAAGCCTGGCGGTGATGCCAGCCATTGATCGCGGAATGCCGATGTTCCTGGGTGGCACAGATGCCACTGGGCAACGGTTCGGCGGTCAGGTCAAAAAAGTGTGGCTCGGAAACATTCCGTGATAACTTCACCGTTCAGTTATGGATATCTCTGAATACACGCTCAAAAGATGACCGACACCGATCGACAGGCACTCTGCACAAGGGCTTCGCATGCAGGCAACTCCCGCACTTTCAACTTGCCTGGTATTGATGGGATGTTTGACACTGGGGTGCTCTCGGTCGAATGTGGCCCCAGCGCCACCGATCAACACGGCGACTGCTACGGTTCCCGAAACGGAACTTTCAAAACGTGAGTCCAACGTCGTCGTTGCGAGTCAGCAAACTGCGTCCAGAGAGACGGACGGGCGTCGCATCCGTGTGACATTTCAGCTTGTTGAGTTTCAAGATTCGCGAGCCGTTGATGCCGCCCTCAACGGCTTGTGGAAAGATACGGCTTCCGATGCCAAAGAGACGTCAGGCAGTCTGGAATCACAAAGCAGAATCGTGGCACATGAAGAGATTTCGACAATGATTGCCGGACTGAAACCTCAGGGATTGGCCAAGTGTAACCAGCCATGGAAAAAGGACGTTCTCAGCGGCCACGGCGAGAAATGGGGGACCGGTTTTGTTCCTGCCGGGCGGGAAATCGCAGTCACGGCAACAGTACAAGCCGATGACCGTGTCGAGGTGTCGTTCAACGCGAATCCCGCGGCGGCAATTGGGACCGATCAGAGGCTCGTCATTGCGGGACCGACAACAACGGGAACAGTCACGGAAATCACTCAGGTTCCTTTCTTAGGGGATATTCCCGTCATCGGACCAATGTACTTCAGCAAGCAAATCCGTCGAAAGGAAATCCACAAATCCTTGTACGTGGTCACTGCGGAAATTATTTCAGAGTGATCGTCTTAATTGGGAACGTGGGGCAGGCCGAAATGTCGACATTCACCAAACCGATTTGCCGTCGCTTCTGAACTTTCGATTGGTGAGTTTCTTGAGCCCTATCGATTCCTTCAACACCGCTTCGGTCTCCTGAGTAACGGTTAAACCAGAATCACGAATATCGAACGACTCGTGACGGTACCCGAGTCATCCACTGTTTTTGAAGAGGAATTCAACGCAGAGACGCCAAGGCG